>DASTDG010000247.1:0-7168 GCA_035710475.1 Chthoniobacterales bacterium
TATGATTCGGTGAATTTCTTCGAGCCGATGGCCACCGGCTCCGCTGCGGAAGCGGCAAAACAAATCAGGAAAGCTGGAACGCAGCAAAAGGTGATAAGAAAATCTGCTTTCCTGATTCTCGTCATAAAACAGCAAGACTGCGTTGCGCATTGATGAATTCGGTCACGAACTCGTTCGCCGGGCGCTCACGAAGATCGACAATGGACCCTTGCTGCACGATTCGCCCTTCATTCATGAGCACGACTTCATCGCCGAGATACGCCGCCTCGGCGAGATCATGCGTGACGAGCAGTGCCGTTTGGTGCAGGCGTGCAAAAATCTGCTTCAGATCTTTTTGCAAAGACGCGCGCACGAGCGGGTCGAGTGCGCCGAGTGGTTCGTCGAGCAGGAGGAGCTCGGGCGAGAGCACGAGCGCGCGCATCAAGCTGACGCGCTGGCGTTGGCCGCCCGAGAGCTCGAGCGGGTAGCGCTGAAGCAGGTTTTCCGGAAAGCGAGTAAGCGCGCAAAGTTCGCGCAAACGGGCCCGCGACTCCTCTTCTGGTTTAGCGAGATGTCGCGGCATCAACAGCACATTCGCGCGCGCAGTCAGATGCGGAAACAAACCGCCTTCCTGAATGACGTAGCCGGTGCGGCGGCGGACCATGTCGATGTTGGCGGGCGTGACCGGTTGGCGGTCGAAGAAAATTGCGCCGTTGTCCGGATTTGTTAGGCCGATGATGAGGCGCAGGAGCGTCGATTTGCCGCAACCGCTTGGACCAATGAGCACCGTTGTTTTCCCCCGCTCAATCGCCAGGTTCGTCGGATGCAATGCCGGAGCCTCGCCGTATCGCTTGCTCAGATCGACCAGTTGGACGAGCGCGCTCACGCGCGGCTACTCTGGAATGCGAAAATAGAAGACGCCGAAGAACTGCGCTTTATCGCTCCAGAGGTTCTCGAAGCGGAAACCAGCCTTGCGCGCGAGCGCCGCAAAACCTGGTGGCGTGTATTTGTAGGAATACTCAGTCAGGATTGCTTCGCCGCGGGCGAAACTGAAATGTTGAGTTTCAATCCGCACTCGCTGTTTTGTTCGGCTCACAAGATACATTTCGACGCGGCCTAATGTTTTGTTGTAGTTGGCGCGGTGTTCCCAACTTTTAAGATCGAAATCAGCGTCCAGCTCCCGATTTATCCGCGCGAGCAGGTTAAGGTTGAATGCTGCCGTCACGCCGGCGGCATCATTGTAAGCGGCTTCGATTACATGACTATCTTTCTGGAGATCGACGCCAATGAGAAGCCCGCCGCCGTCACCGACAAGATCGACAAGTCGCTCCAGAAAACTAACCGCCGCGTTCGGTTCGAAGTTGCCGATAGTTGATCCGGGGAAATAAACCACGCTGCGTGCGGCGAGCTGGCGTGGAAGCGGCAACTCAAACGGCTCCAGGTAGTCAGCGCAAAACGGCAGGATCTGCAGATCGGGAAATCTTTGCCGAAATCGCGCGGATGATTTTTCCAGTTGTTCTTTCGAGATATCGATTGGGATGTAGACCCGCGGAGTTTGCAGTTCTTCAAGCAAAATTCGGGTCTTAGTTCCCGCTCCAGTGCCGAGGCCGATCAGCTCAATATCGGGCCCGAGGGCGGTGGCGATCTCCGCGCTGCGTAAGCGCAATATGCCAATTTCCGTCCGGGTAATGTAATACTCGGGCAGTTCGCAAATTTTCTGGAACAACTCAGCGCCGCGATGGTCGTAGAAATACTTGCACGGCAACGTTCGTGGGGAGTTCGTCAGGCCGGCAATGACGTCATCGCGGAAGTGCCGCTTCGCCGAAAGATCGACGACTGCGTTTGTCGGAGCCGTCACGACAGATCGCGTGCCAAACGAATTCCCGTGAATTGCCACCGTTTCTCGGGTTGAAAGAAATTGCGATACGTTTTGCGGATGTGTGTGCGCGACGTCGCGCAAGAGCCGCCGCGCAGCACGTACTGATTGCACATGAACTTGCCATTGTATTCGCCCAGCGCTCCGGGCGCGGCGCGATAGCCTGGATAGGGCGAATAGGCGCTGCGTGTCCACTCCCAAACGTCGCCGAAGATTTGGTGCAGATGTCGATCTTGCTTCATGGCATGGGCTTCCAGCCCATGATCATCGGCAGGATGCCGATGCCACGGCTGTGGGTGGAATGTTTCGCTTTCGACAAAGTTGCCGTCGACCGGAACGTCCGCCGCAGCCCGTTCCCACTCGAATTCCGTCGCCAAACGCGCACCGGCCCAGTTCGCATACGCATCGGCTTCGAAATAACTGATGTGCGTCACGGGTTCGTCAGGATTGATTTGCCGCAGACCTGACAAAGTGAAATTCCACCATTCGCCGTCGCGTTCCATCCAGTAGAGCGGCGCGCGCCAACGTTGCTCGTTAATGGTCGCCCAGCCTAACGAGAGCCAAAATTCGGGACGCGAATACCCGTTGTCCTCTATGAACTCGAGGAACTCGGCGTTTGTCACTGGGCGGTTTGCGAGTGCGAACGGCAGAATGAGCGCGCGATGCCGCGGGCTTTCATTGTCATAGGCAAAACCGTCGCCGTCGTGTCCGATCGCAATGGTGGATTCGTCAAATTCGATAAACTGCTGCGGCACGTGAGCGGCTTCGCGATTGTCGATCTTGCGCTCGCGATACACCGGGAACAGCGGGTTTTGCGCGAACACGTGCTTGATGTCGGTGAGCAGTAATTCCTGATGCTGCTGCTCATGATGAATGCCGAGCGTCAGGACCGGCTCGATTTCGAGGAACAATCTGTCATCTGCGCTGGAAAGTAGGCGATCGATCTCCTCGTCGATCAATGCACGATAGCGGTGCGCTTGTGCGACAGTTGGCCGCGCGATCAAGCCGCGGAGGTCGCGGCGGTGCATGTCGCCGGCGGCATTATAGTAGGAATTAAACAGGTAAGCGTATTCGGGAATTTGCGAACGATAGCCGGGGAGCCACTGTTTGAGCACGAACGTCTCGAAAAACCAGGTCGTGTGGGCGAGATGCCATTTCGTCGGGCTCACGTCGGGCATTGATTGCACGACGCAATCTTCCGGCGCGAGGCCGCTTGTTAGGCCAAGTGTGAAGTCGCGGACCTCGTGAAACCGCGCGAGCAACTCGTCGGCCGCGCTGGCGCCGCGCGTCGCGTGCGTTTGCACGGTCGCACCTTTCATCCGAGTCGCGACCGCGCTTTGGCTCAAGTAATGCCGCCTTCCTCTTCCAGCTCTTCGCGTCGCGCTTCCAGCATCTGGTCGTGCGCCGCTTCCTCCAAGCCGTCGCTCACCAGATGCGCGCCGAGCGCTTCGTCATCATCCCCGGCGCGATGCGCGCGGTGACCCTTGGAGCCCGGTACCACATTCCATTCTTCGGTCACTTCAGCCGTGTCCGGCGTTTCCTCCGGCGGGGTGTTATTTTCCACGCCCATCAGTTCTTTGCGCGCCTGGTTCCAGTCGGCATCGGTAAATTCGTCGGGATTGCGCTCGTCGATAAGCGCGATCTCGCGCGCGCGGCGTTCAATGTCATCGGGCGAAGGGACGCCCATTCCATTACCGTGGAGCGAAATCTTGCCAGGTTCTTCTGAGGAGTACTCGTTCATACAAATTAAATACGCAGGATCGGCGGCCAATGGCCTCCTTTCACGCTGCGAACAAAGTATGCTGGGGGCCGAGACAGTTGTCCAGTGTTAGCGAGTTCAGGAACGCAGTCGGGCTATGAAACTGCAACCGCACATCGTGCCGCTCAAAGGCGGCGGGCACCTCGCCTACAGCGAATATGGCGACGCGAACGGCACGCCGGTGTTGTTTTGTCACGGCTGGCCGAGCTCGCGCACGATGGCCGAGTTGACTGATGCGGCCGCGCACGAACTTGCGGTTCGCATCATCTCGCCAGATCGACCGGGAATCAGTGCGTCGGCCTTCGTCGCAAATCGAAAGCTGATCGACTGGCCGCCGCTTGTACGCGAGCTCATGGATGTGCTCGCGATTCGCGAGTTTCGCATCCTGGCAATTTCCGGCGGCGCGCCTTATGCGTACGCGACGGGGTGGCAAATGCCGGAGCGGGTGCGCGCGATCGCAATCGTGAGCGGTGCGGCGCCGATTCTCGATCTTGCGGATGAGAGTGGATTGCTCCGCCTGTACCGCTGGATGCTGGCGCTTTACCGCAAGCATCCGCATCTTCTGCGCACGATGTTTTATCTCGCGCGGCCCATCGCGTCCTTGCGTCCCCCCGTTCGATTTCGGCCGTTGCTTTTGCGATTGCTCAAGCTGCAGCCGTGCGATGCCGCGGCACTGCGCGACTCGGCCGCGTTTGAGGCGTGTTTTGAAAGTCAGCGCCGCGCCTGGCGCGCTTCCGCGAAAGGGATTATGACCGACGCGGAAATTTACGCCAACGCGTGGGGCTTCCGTTTGGAAGACGTCAATGTGCCGGTGCGGCTCTGGCACGGCAAAGCGGACCGCGCGTTCTCGATCGAGGTTGCAAGGAAGGTGGCGAAACGATTGCCAAACTGCTCGGGGCGCTACATCGACAATGAGGGACATTACTCGCTGCCGATCCGGCACATCCGCGAAATCCTCGCCGATCTCATCGCGGTCTGAACGGAAACTTTCGCCGTGCGCTTGGCATAACTCGCGCTAGGAATACGCGGGTGGAAGATTTCACAGCGGGAGCCATTCACGATCAGCCGGTGCGCCGACAATGGAGCGTCGAGCCGCCGTTTGACGAGCGCGTCCGCGAGCTGGTGCGCGACTGGGGCGCGGAGAAATCGCCGGAGCTGATCGAGGAGATGATCGTGACGGCGCTGAAGATGGCGCGCGACGACATGTCAGTGGCCGATCTGAAGTTGATCAACCGCTCGGTCAAGGAGATGCGCTACGCGGCGAAGGTGTTCGCCCCGTTCCAGAACGTCCGCAAAGTGGTCGTGTTCGGTTCGGCGCGGATTTTGCCGGAGGCGCCGGAGTGCAAACTGGCGGAGGAGTTTGCGCGCGCCATGGTGGCGCAGAATTACATGGTCATTACCGGCGGGGGCGAAGGGATCATGGGCGCGGCACAGCGCGGCGCCGGCCGCGAAAAAAGTTTCGGCCTGAATATTCGGCTGCCGTTCGAGCAGCGGCCTAACGAAACTATCAATGGCGATCCGAAGCTGATTAATTTCAACTACTTCTTCACGCGCAAGCTCAACTTCGTGAAGGAGACGCATGCTTTTGCGCTATTCCCCGGCGGACTCGGCACCATGGATGAGACATTCGAGGTGCTCACGCTTATGCAAACGGGCAAAGCGCGCGTTATTCCCGTGGTGCTCATCGACCGCCCTGATGGAGGTTACTGGGAGACGTGGCTGAAATTTTTAACCAATCACCTGTTCAGAATCGGCTTCGTCTCGCCGGAGGATTTTCACTTCTTCAAGATCTTCCACAGCGTGGAGGCGGCGACTCAGGAGATTCTGCAATTCTACCGGGTCTATCACTCAGCGCGCTGGGTGGGCGAGCAGCTTATCATTCGCGTCTCACAGCGGCTGTCGTCGAAGGCGATTGTCGATCTTAACAAAGAATTCGCTGATCTGGTGCGCAGCGGCGAAATTACCCAAGGGACTGCATTGCGTCAGGAAAAGAACGAGCCGGACATTTGGCATTTGCCGCGCTTGCTTCTGACGCCATACCGCCACAGCTTCGGCCGCTTTCGGCAATTGATTGACGCAATCAATCGCTCGTCACTCGTGTGACGCCGCCTCCGTCGCGGCCACTGGCGTACTCTTGCTCTCCGTCTGGTCCCGAGGACTGGCCTTCCGCGCCCGATTAACCAACTCCGTGTCGATGCGCAGTTTTGATTTCATCATTTGGTCAAACGCGAAGTGCTCACGTGCGTAACGCAGTCCATTCGCTGAGCATCGCCGGGCCAGAGCTCCATCGCTGAGAAACGCGAGAATTGCAGTGGCGAGTGCGCGGCTGTCACCCGGCTCCACCAACAATCCATTTTGCCCATGTGCGATGATTTCCGGGATGTCGCCGACTTTTGTCGCAACGACGGGTCGGCCGCTGGCAAAGGCTTCGCGCAACACGATTGGCGATGCTTCGGTGTGCAGAGACGCAATCACCACCATGTCGGATGCGGCGAGGATATCTGGCGTGTCCCACCGGTAACCGACCGCAAAGACGCGCCCGCTCAGCCCGGCGCGACTAATCGCCAGCCTTACTTTTGCGCCGAGCTTCAGCGACCCAGTGCCTTGACCTACAACAACAAAACGCGCATCCGGCCGCTGTTCTAGAACGCGCCCAGCTGCTTCGACAAAAACCGTCTGCCCCTTGTCCGGCCGAACCATGCCGATGTTCGCGATAAGCAGTGTGTCCGCCGTTAAACCGAGTTCGCGTCGGAATTTCATGCGGTCGCGTGATGGATTGAATTTCTGTAGGTCAACCGCTGAGCCGACGACCTCGATTTTAGCCGGGTCGATACCGTTCTGGTCGATAAGCTGACGTTTAATCACACCTGCATCGGCGAGAATTTTCGAGCACCCGTGCTTGAAAATGAAAGCGCGCCATTTACTACCGATCGGATCGGTAATGCAACGCGCGCGAATAAGCGGAACGCCGGAAAAGTAAATCGGCAGCGCGAGCCAGTGGTCTTTGGAGCTGAATGTCTTGATCAAGTCGATGTGTAGCCGCGCTGCGAGTCTCCAGAGTCGCCACCAAGTAAGTGGATCAAGGCGTCGGCGCAGCGGCAGGGCGATAACACGCGTACCCAGCTCGCGCGCCTTGACGATTACTTCCGAACCCGGATCGCAGATCAACCAGGCTTCGTGACCGTGAGCGTTGAGCCAATTTACTTCGAGACAGGTGCGGTATTCCTGGCCGCCCCAGCTGCGACTGCTCTCCATGTAGAGAACGTTCATCTAAGATCGACAATCACTCGGGGCGATGCCGCCAGCAGCCCGGGTCAAGCCGTCGGGTTGATTTGAGCCGTCGCCGCGCGTTTTTCGAGAATGTAATCGTGGATTGTGTTGACGGTGCGCAGCGCTTTGCCTGCGACTTCGGAATTTGGCACCGCGACACCGAAAGTTTTTTCCAGGCTCACAACCAGCTCCAGCGCGTCGATCGAATCCAAGCCGAGCCCGTTCGGCCCAAAGAGCGGCAGATCGTCGCCGATCTCGTCGGGCGTGGTTTGGAGCATCAGGTT
>DASTDG010000248.1:0-2509 GCA_035710475.1 Chthoniobacterales bacterium
CCGGCTCTGTTCCCACTACTCGGCGTGGAGCCCATCAAAGGTCGCGTTTTCACTCAAGAGGAGGGCGGTCAAGGTCGCGACGATGTCGTTATCATCAGCGCGCGATTGTGGGAGCGCCGCTTCAACTCCGATCCGACAATCGTTGGCAACAAGATCTCATTGAACGGTCGGCCGCATACGGTCGTGGGAATCATGCCGCGGAAATTCGATTTTCCGTTGCCGCTGTTCAACGTTCAGGGATCGCGCTTCGCCAGTCGCCCCGATATTTGGAAGCCAATTGCGTTTACAAACGACGAATTGTCGGCACGCTATTGGCGGAGCTATGGCGTAATCGGGCGGCTGCGCCGAGGTGTTTCCAACGCCCAAGCTCAAGCTCAAATCGACACCATCACGGCAAACTTCCGGCAGACGAATCCCAAAAATTATCCTGCTGGACTCACCGAGTTCGGCGCAAAGCTTTACCCGTTACGGGATCAGGTCGTCGGCCCGATGCGAACGGGTCTTTGGATTCTTCTCGGCGCGGTGACACTCGTTTTGCTGATCGCGTGCGCAAATCTCACCATTATGTTACTCGCGCGCGCGGCATCGAGAGAGCGAGAGATGGCAATTCGCGTCGCGCTGGGCGCGAGCCTGAAGCGCATGCTGCGACAATTGCTGACCGAAAGCGTGTTAGTGTCGATCTTGGGTGGGACCGCTGGGGTGCTGCTCGCAATCTGGGCAATCGACCTCTTGCGGATGATCGGCGCGCAAACCGTGCCGCGGCTTCGCGAGGTGAATCTCGATCTGAGCGTGCTCGCGATGACGTTCGGTGTGGCGGTTGTAACCGGAATTCTTTTCGGCCTCGTGCCCGCGATCGTCAGCGCAAAACCCGAATTGACCGAAGCGCTGAAAGAAGGTGGACGGGGGTCGACTGGCGGCGCCCATCGTAACCGCCTGCGCAACGCTCTGATCGTTGCCGAAACTGTTCTCGCGCTCGTTCTGCTGATCGGCGCCGGCTCGCTCGTGAAGAGTTTTGTCCGACTGCAAAATGTTTCTCCCGGATTTAATCCACACAATGTGTTGACGGCGGAGATTTCTTTGCCGGTGGAAAAATATCCGCGTGATCCGCGTGGTCTGGCAGTCATTAATTTCTACAACGAAGCGGAGCGTCGGATCAAAAACATCCCGGGCGTTCAGCATGCCGCGTTTACGGTGATGCTGCCATTAAGCGGATCGAATACGGACAGCTCATTCATCATAGAGGGTCAGGATCCAAAAATGACCGGCGCCTACCCCGACGACGAGATTCGTGATATCACCCCGGATTATTTTCGGGTGTTGGAGACACCGTTGTTGAAAGGGCGGTTTTTCACCGAGGCTGACACGGCCGATTCGCCGCAGGTGGTGATCGTGAACCAGGCGTTCGTCAAAAAATACTTCCGTGACGGCGAAGCTCTCGGTAAGCGCATCTCACGGGACGACACAGACCCGAAATGGGCGACAATTGTTGGAGTTGTAGCCGACATCAAGCATCGCGGTCTGGATACGGAAGCGCAGCCAGAGTACTACCTGCCGCACACACAGGGACCCGACCGGGAGATGGTACTGGCGGTGCGCAGTGCACAAGACGCGCGCACGCTGGCCCACACTGTTCAGGAAGAATTGCGCAACGTTGATGCGGACATTCCGCTTTCGAACGTTCGCACGCTCGACGCCGTCGTGGCCGATTCAATTGCGCCACGCCGCCTTTCGGTTGTCTTGCTCAGTGCATTTTCCGGGATCGCGTTACTGCTCGCGTCGGTGGGCATGTATGGTGTGATGTCATTCCTCGTTGTTCAGCGCACCCACGAAATCGGCGTCCGCATGGCGCTTGGAGCGCAACGTTCCGATGTGTTGAGAATGGTAATCGGCCATGCCGCGAAACTGTTGGGTATCGGCGCTGCCATAGGTTTGCCAATCGCGTTCTTCAGCAACTCGGCGCTCCGGACATTGCTCTATCAAGTGGGTCCGTTCGACCTCTCAATCTTCCTGATCGTGACGTTGATCCTCGCCGGTGTCGCTTTGCTCGCCAGTTACATCCCGGCCGTGCGCGCCACACGCGCCGATCCGATGCTCGCACTGGCGCACAATGCCTAAGGAGTCATGAGCACGTTGCTTCACGACATTCGTTACGGCGTGCGAATGCTGCTTAAGCACAAAGGCTTCACGGCCGTGGCCGTGATCGCGCTCGGACTCGGCATCGGCGCCAATACCGCCATCTTCAGCTTGGTGAACGGTGTTCTCCTCCGTCCGCTTCCGTTTCCGGACGCCGAACGCATCATCTACATCGAAGGAAAAAATCCTGCGGCAGCGGGCATTACCGAAAGCAACATCTCGTTTCTCGACTTTACCGATTGGTCGCAACAAACCGATCTCTTCGCCAGCACCGCCGCCTACTGGACCGGGACCGCCAACTTTGGTGCGGATGGGGCGGAGCCGGAGCGCGTGCCGCGCGCCGGTGTGACGACCGGGTTCTTCTCCGTGCTCGGTG
>DASTDG010000249.1:0-2452 GCA_035710475.1 Chthoniobacterales bacterium
AGGCGGAGCGTGTGCTTGAACGCTCCCGATCAATTCAACGAATGAAGTCGTGCCCGGTGGACCGGTGCCGACTGTCTCGGGCACGAAAGTGACATGCGCAGCTCTCGAGACCGCCGTCGCATCGACGGGAAGATCGACATCTGCGACATCGAGCATGACGCGCGCGACGGCTTTCACCGGCGCGGTGGTAATCGCGCGCAAGATCTTGCAGCATTGAATTCCCGAGAGAGGGTTTTGCGGCCTTGCGGGTTTCGAATGAAACGGGCATTCGCTCTTCGCACCCTGCGATTTAAGCGCGACACCGGCAAAAGCGCAGTGATTTGAGATCGCCAGCCAGGACAAAAGCGCAATCGCCACCGTAGCAGTGCGGATCGCCGTTCTCACCTGCGCTTCAATCGCCGATCCAGGTCGTGCGCTCAAATTTTTTCTGGTGGAGCAATGGCCGAAACGCTTTCCGGCGGCACCGCGTCGGCGAGCGACATGGGAGCTGTCGATCTTACGCCGAACGTCGGCTGCTCGACCCGCCTCGCCATGAGCATGGCAGTGAAGAGCAGCGCCCCGCCGACATAGAACGGCGCGCCCGGCACATGAAACGAACGTTTCGGATCGATGAAAAAGCTGAAGATTTGGGAGAATAAAACGGGGCCGATAATAAAAGTAATTGAGCGCAAGCTGCCAATTGCGCCCTGCAATGCGCCTTGTTCGCGTTCGCTCACGCGCCGCGTCATCAGTGACTGCGCCGCTGGCATCGACATGTTCCAGAGAGAAATAATCGGCACCGAACCCATGTAGAGCGAGCCGTGGCGGGCGAGGCCAGCGATGAACATTCCGGTGGCCCCGAAGAATTGACCCGTGTAAAGGGTGCGCCGTTCGCCGAAACGCTTGACCATCCGACCAGTCAAGCCGCCGGAGATTACGGCCGTGCAAATACCGACGATCATGAGCGAGATGCCGATGCTCAGTTGGTTCCAAGCGTAGCGATAAATCGCGTAGAGCGCCCAGACGCTAAAGACGTTGTGCGCGGTGTAGGCGAGAAACTGAATCGTCGCCAGGCGCCACAGTTCCGAATGGGAGCGGAGCAACACGAGCGAGCCGAGTGGATTGGCGCGGCGCAACTCGAACGGCTTCCGTTGGTTTGTGCCGAGCGATTCGGGAACGAAGAAATAACCCCACACCCAGTTGGCGAGGCTGAACGTGGCCGCCACCCAGAAGGCGAGGCGCGGATTGAAATTGCTGAGCAACCCGCCGAGCGCCGGACCGAGCGCGAAGCCGACGCCAAACGCAACCCCAATCATTCCGAACGCGCCGGCACGTTTCTCTTTCGGCGTTACATCGGCGATGTAGGCCATCGCAGTCGGAATACTCGAGGTGGTGATGCCAGAGATGATGCGACCGAGAAAGAGCCAGCCGAGCGACGGCGCGAGCGCCATGACGACGTAATCGAGTCCAAGGCCGAGATTCGACAGCAGAATGATCGGCCGGCGTCCGAACTGGTCGGACAAAACGCCAAGCACCGGCGAAAAGAAAAATTGCATCAGAGCGAAGACGAGCCCGAACCAGCCGTTCCATTCGGCTGCGCTGGTCATTTTACCGTGGAGAAAATCGAGGATCAGTTTTGGCAGGACCGGGATGATCAAACCCATCGCCAGAATGTCGAGCGTGACGGTGACGAGAATGAACGCAACAGCCGCTTTGCGGGATCTCATTGCCTAGGTGATCTGTGACGAGTGATGAGTGACGAGTAAGCAGAGCAGCGATCTTTTCGCTTGTCACCCGTCACTTGTCACTCGTCACTGGTTCTTGTGCCTCCACTCTCATATCGCTCGCCGAAGGCCGAAATCCGTGAGAGCAAAATCCACGGACGCGGTTTGTTTGCGAGCGAGGAGATAGCGAAAGATGAAATTGTCGCCGTCAAAGGCGGTCACATCGTCACGCGCGAGCAGATGGAGGAAATTCGCGCGCGCCTTGGGCCGGTTGAAATCCAGATCGACGACGCTCTGTTCATCGCGCCGGTCACGTTTGAAGAGCGCGAATCGTCGATGTTATACACCAATCACTCGTGCGATCCAAACATCGGTATGCGCGGCGAAATCACTTTTGTCGCGATGCGTGATATCCGCGCCGACGAAGAGTTAATGCACGATTGGGCCACGACGGACGACGACGATTATTCCGTTCAATGCAATTGTCGATCTTCCACATGCCGCGAGATCATAACCGGTAAAGATTGGCAGAAGTCCGAGCTGCAAACGCGTTACCGCGGCTATTTCTCGGCGTATCTCGCAAAGAAAATTGCAGCGGCGCGACAGAGCTAAAGGCGATCACCAAGGCGCGCGCCTTGTGGTTCGGTCGAAACCGGAACAATGCGCCAGAAGCCGTGTTCGTCTTGGATAACGTGTCGCTCACCAGAATCGCCGAGTGGAAACTCGATGATTCGCCGGCTTTTGAGCGC
>DASTDG010000250.1:0-5609 GCA_035710475.1 Chthoniobacterales bacterium
GACTGCTAAGTGGATTTGTCGTCTGGAGAATCGCCGTCCAAAAGAGTGGCGGTTGAGACGAGAGTTAATCGGCGGAGGGGGTGAGATTCGAACTCACGAGGCCTTTCGGCCTTCCGGTTTTCAAGACCGGCGCAATCAACCACTCTGCCACCCCTCCGATCTAGAGCCGGCATCGTTGACGCCGGATCGCGGTCACCGACCGCGGCTACAATCACACTTTTTTCCAATCGGAACAGTCCCAGCCGAGAAGTTCTTCCAGCCGCTCGATGTCAGCACGGTAAAGATCGACAAGAGTTTGCCGTTCCGACCGCGTCATTTTCCGGGCGTATGGCGTGGAATTGTTTTCACGATTGTCGATCTTGCACAGCAGTTCGATTCCGAGAAACCTGCAGGTTTCGTCGAGTGTACGGCGTGGGTTTCGCCGGAAATCCTCGAACTTGATCACCTGAACCTGTTCTCGCCGGAAAACACGAAAGACGCGCTCCATCTGGTCGCCGTAAAATCCGCGGTCGACGTAGGAGTATTTTCGAAGCTGAAACGGCCGCACTTCCTCGGCGCGTTGCTTCTCGGCGCGAACTGCGTCGAGAAAATCGAGGCTCTCCAGGTTCCGGTCCCGCTGCATATTCCAGTGCGAAAAGGCGCGGCTGCTCGGATCCCGCAACAGGATGATCAACTTGACTCGCTCGCTGTAGTTTCGAATCCGCTCCAGCGCGGTTTTCCAGTAGATGTAGATCGGCGTGCACGAGCCGAGCAGGTTAGACGGGCGTTTGCGCACACAACCGCGTTGGAGTGGCGAATAGTCGACCTCCCGCTTGGCAAAGCGCTCCTCGTCATCAAAGAAATGGCGGGCCGGCTGGACTGTTCGGTGCAGCTCGTCCTTGTGCGGCATCTGGATGCGCGGATGTGTTTCGAGGAAATCGGCGAGCGCACTCGTGCCGGCCTTTTGTGCGCCGGCAATGATGAAATCTAACCTCTCAATAGGGTTGTGCCTGGATTTCAAAATCACGGCGATCAGGGATGCGGGGAAACGGGTGTGCAGCTTCGATTAAAGCACTTTGGTGTCAAGGTAGTGCTCGACAGCGCCTCATGTTCATGCGAACATAGACCATGCAGGGGCCGATTCATGGCCGCGGCGCCTCGTGGTCTCCACCGAATCGATTCGAGAAGCTTCACCTCGACTTGGCCGATGCCGACTTTGCGGATGTGGATCGTAACGATGACGAAAAGCCCTCTCCCCAGACGCAATTCATTCGGGACGATACAAAGGCAATTATCGCGCGTAACCAAAGTCCAGACGTCGGCTTCGAGACCAGTATCAACCCATATCGCGGTTGTGAGCACGGCTGTATCTACTGTTTTGCCCGGCCAACACATGAGTATCTCGGGTTTTCCGCCGGCCTCGATTTCGAGAGCAAGATTGTCGTAAAACACGACGCCCCTCGGTTGCTCGAAGCCGAATTGTCGTCGCCGAAATGGAAGCCGCAGATCCTGATGATGAGCGGGGTGACCGATTGCTATCAGCCGGTTGAACGAAAGCTGCGGCTAACCCGGAGCTGTCTCGAAGTGCTCGCAAAATTTCGAAATCCTGTCGGCATTCTGACCAAGAACAGATTGGTGACGCGCGATATCGATGTTTTATCAGAGCTCGCGCGACATAATGCCGTCGCGGTGAATCTTTCTGTGACGACGCTCGATATCGATCTTCAGCGCATTATGGAGCCGCGTACGTCCGCTCCGGCGGCGCGCCTCGAGGCCGTTGCGCAATTGCGTGCAGCAAAGATTCCAGTCGGCGTGATGGTCGCGCCGGTGATTCCGGGGATTAACGATCACGAGATTCCCGCAATTGTCGCAGCGTGCGCCAAAGCAGGCGCGCAATTTGCCGGTTACGTGTTGTTGCGTTTGCCGTGGGCGGTCGCGCCGTTGTTCGACCGTTGGCTCGATGAGCATTTTCCGGAACGCAAAACGAAGGTGCTCGGGCGCGTGCGACACACCCGGGGCGGAGAGCGGCTCTACGATTCGCGCTGGCGCAAACGTCAGATTGGTGAGGGCGTTTTCGCCGAGCAAATCGCGACAATGTTCGAAGTGAGTTGCCGTCGTGCCGGTTTGGCAGAGGCGCCAAAACTTTCAGCCGCTTCCTTCCGCCGGCCTAACGAACAGCTAACATTGTTGTAGAAGCGCGTGTGCCAAGCTCGCCCGTTCGAGATTTCCGCGGTTGAGACAAACGTCACTACAATTTCTTCGGTTGCACCCTCCGCTTGCGCTTACGAGATCCAGATTGTTTTGATGTTCGTGAATTCACGGATGCCGTGCGCGCCCAGTTCGCGACCGAACCCGGAGCGCTTCACGCCGCCAAACGGCAAGCGCGGGTCGGAGGCAACCATTGCGTTGACGAAGACCATTCCGCTCTCGAGCTCGGACGCGAAAAGTTCCTGCTCGGCGCGGTCATTCGTCCAAACACTCGCGCCGAGGCCGAACCGGCTGTCATTGGCAAACTCGATCGCGTCGGCCGCTTCGCGCACGCGGAGAACAGCCGCGACGGGTCCGAAAACTTCTTCGCGGAACGCCGGCGCCTCGCGCGGCACATCCACAAGCACTGTCGGTTCGTAGAAAAATCCGGGGCCGGCAATTCGATTGCCACCAGCCAACAATTTTGCGCCCGCCGCAATCGACTTCTGCACTTGGTCGTGAACGCCGTTCAGGATCTGCTCGGTGGCGAGCGGTCCGATTTCGGTCGTTTCATCCATTGGGTCGCCAACTTTAAGTGCGCGCATGCGGTCGACGAACTGCCGCAAAAAGTTGTCGTAAACGGTGTCCGCAATGAAGAAGCGCTTCGCCGCGATGCACGATTGACCGCTGTTAATCGTGCGCGCCTTTAATGCCGTTTCGACTGCGCTTTGAAAATCTGCACTCGGCATCACGATGAATGCGTCGCTCCCGCCAAGCTCGAGCACAGTTTTCTTGATCTCGCGTGCGGCGGCGCTGCCGACTGCGCTCCCGGCTTGTTCGCTTCCCGTGAGCGTGACTGCCTTAATTCTTTCATCGCCAATCAACTTGGCGACGTGATCGGATTCGATGAGCAAAGTTTGGAACACGCCGTCATCGAATCCGGCGCGGCGGAAAATCTGCTCAATCGCCAGCGCGCACTGCGGCACATTGGCTGCATGCTTGAGAAGCGCGACGTTCCCCGCCATCAGCGCGGGCGCGGCGAATCGAAACACCTGCCAGAACGGAAAATTCCATGGCATGATCGCGAGCACGGGCCCGAGCGGCTCATAACGAACGTAACTGCGCGCGGCGTCGGTTTGCGCCGGTTCGTCCTCTAAAAGGTGTTCGGCATTCTCAGCGTAAAAGCGGCAGCAGCGGGCGCACTTTTCGATTTCCGTAACGGCATCGCGCAGGAGTTTGCCCATCTCCAACGTGATCAACCGCGCGAAATCCTCTTTCTCTCGTTCGAGCAAAGACGCTGTCGCCATCATCAGCTCCGAACGTCTGGCGAACGGCTCCCGCCGATGTTGGGCGAACGCGCGCTCGGCGCATTTCAGCCGTTTCTCGATTTCAACTGAATCGTGCGGCGCAAATTCCTTCAGCTTCTCGCCGGTCGCCGGATTGATCGACGCAATCGCCATTGTCGATCTTACAGCCGAAGTCCCTTCGGAATCAAAACGCGATCGAGTAAATCGAAGATCGACTGCACGATCAAGGCCAGCACTGCTGCGGGAATTGCGCCCTGCAAAATCGTCGCGTTATCGTTCAGATTGAGGCCGCTCAGGATTGGTTCGCCGAGTCCGCCTGCGCCAATCAATGCGGCGAGTGTGGCGGTGCCGATGTTGATTACTGCGCTGGTTTTGATGCCGGCCAAAATCGAGCGCGACGCGATCGGCAAATAGATTTTCCGCAGCCGCGCGCTGGGCCCGAGGCCGAGCGCGACGGCCGAATCGCGAATCGCCGGCGCGATATCCTGCAAGCCGGTCGCGGTGTTGCGCACGATCGGCAGCAAGCCGTAAAGAAAGAGCGCCGCGATGGCGGTGCGCGCGCTGATCCCGAAGAATGGCAGCGGCACCAGCAAGGCGAGCAAAGCGAGCGACGGAATCGTTTGCACGACTCCTGCGAAGCCGAGAATTGTCTGGCCAGCCACTCCGCCGCGGCTAGCCCAAATGCCTAACGGAATCCCGACGGCTATCGAGAGCAGTAATGAAATGCCGGCGAGCTCGAGGTGCCGCAGCGTCCAGCGCGCGAGTCTGTGGGGAAATGATTCGCCGATTGTGGATGTCGATCTTACATCGTCGAAATACAAGCTCGCCGCGCGCGCGTAGTTCTTTGTTCGCTCTGCCTCGGCGTTGAGTCGGATCATCTTTGCTTCGTCCAAGGTTCCTTGAAGCTTGCGCAGCGCAGCGGTCGCGACATCCGGCAGCGATGTGCGAAACAAAAACACTGCGTCATAGCGCGGGAAGAAGTTCTGATCGTCAGTCAGCGTGACGAGATCGAACTCCGCGATCTTCGCATCAGTTGAGTAGGCGTCTTTCACGTCTATCTCGCTGCTGCGTAAGGCCGCGTAACCGAGCGCGTGATCAATTCCGAGGACGCGGCGCGGATTCAGCCGATATTGCGCAGCGAGCGGCCGCCAACCGTCTTTTCGGTCCAAAAATTCATGCGTGAGTCCAACCTTCAGCTCGGGGTGGACGCGTAAATCGCTGATCACGTTTATGGCGAGCCGTTGCGCTTCGCTGCGTCGCATCACGAGCGCGTAGGTGTTGTTGAACCCGAGCGGCTCGGTCATTCCAATTCCGGACTTCGCCAGCGCCTGGCGCAATTGTTGCCGCGAACTCAATTCTCGGTCTTTCAAAATCTCTTCGGCGATTGTGCCGGTGTATTCGGGATAGACATCGATCTGGCCGCTGCGCAATGCCTGCCAGAGAATGATCGTGCCCCCCATTCCCTGGCGATGCTCGGCGGCAACGCCGGCATCCTTCAGCGTGCGTTCGGCAATTTCACCGAGCACATATGATTCGGTGAATTTCTTCGAGCCGATGGCCACCGGCTCCGCTGCGGAAGCGGCAAAACAAATCAGGAAAGCTGGAACGCAGCAAAACGTGATAAGAAAATCTGCTTTCCTGATTCTCGTCATAAAACAGCAAGACTGCGTTGCGCATTGATGAATTCGGTCACGAACTCATTCGCCGGGCGCTCACGAAGATCGACAATGGACCCTTGCTGCACGATTCGCCCTTCATCCATGAGCACGACTTCATCGCCGAGATACGCCGCTTCGGCGAGATCATGCGTGACGAGCAGTGCCGTCTGGTGCAGGCCCGCAAAAATCTGCTTCAGGTCCTTTTGCAAAGACGCGCGCACGAGTGGGTCGAGTGCACCCAGTGGTTCGTCGAGCAGGAGGAGCTCGGGCGAGAGCACGAGCGCGCGCATCAAGCTGACGCGCTGGCGCTGGCCGCCCGAGAGCTCGAGCGGGTAGCGCTGAAGCAGGTTTTCCGGAAAGCGAGTGAGCGCGCAAAGTTCGCGCAAACGGGCGCGCGATTCCTCTTCTGGTTTAGCGAGATGTCGCGGCATCAACAGCACATTCGCGCGCGCAGTCAGATGCGGAAACAAACCGCCTT
>DASTDG010000251.1:0-7541 GCA_035710475.1 Chthoniobacterales bacterium
AAAGGATGGCCAGAAAAGCCGACGCTAGGACCTGCATCAGGTAAGTTGCGTTTGTCGTCATTGCGCAGGCGTGTGGCATCAAAATTTATTCAAAGCGCCGCGCGATTGTCGATCTTGTCTTGCAGCGCAAAAATTTCTGGCGCTGCGGAAATCCTTCGCTAAAAAAGCCGGACTTTCGCCGCGGCCATGCATCTTCGTGCGACTGCGGCACTCACGCTGATTTACTTGGTTCGGTCGAATTCAAGTCGCGAACCGCTCGAATCTTGAAATGTCATGTGGTCACGCGAAATCGTAGTTTGATAAACCGACGTCCCGGATGCCGTCTCGATCTTGATTCGCCCGCTGTTCCCAAACGTGTACCTACCGCGAGTGCTGCCGATAATAACCTGACTGTTATTCGCGAATTCCCAGACGACCGCGTTCGGATCATTCGAGGTACGCCATTTACCGATGATATCGCGGGAAGGACCGCCGCAAGTGGTCAGGACGCAGGCAACAACTGCCAACATGATGGTTATCAGCGGTCGGGATTGATGTCGGCTGAAAGTGCGCATCACCACGGACGGACTCGTTAACCATTCATGCTTTTGCTAATGCCCACACAAACGTGCCGATTTGCATCTTGTGCCGCTGAAACTGCAGATTCGTCCTGCTTCTTCTCGGCCCATAATGACGTGATAACACTTCCTCCGAGAAAATCCGCCAGATCGCCAACTGGGCGAGCTCTGCCAATGACGTTCCCTACTCGAAGCGACCAAGGAACTTTCTTCGGATCAAGAATGACGGCGATTTCGTCGATGACGTCTTTGATATCAGATCGCCTACGATCCCAATGAATGCACCTTTCAAGCGCTGCTCGTTTTTGCCCGAAATTGGCTGCGGCGGCAGTAATCGCGTTTCTCGCCGAGTCCCATGTGTAGCCTAAATCTGTAAGCACCGCATCGGTTAGATATAGATTTTCAGCCTCATGACAGTCGAGCTGGATAAATCTGATGAATTTCTGCGGATTTTTCTCGCTAGGCTCAGGAAGCCCCTTTGTCAGCGTCCAACAGTGCATAGCCCATCGGCGTTTCGCGTTCATCGCAGAGACTACGCAGAATGACCTCGAGCTTGAATTGATAGGCCTTGATTTCTTCTCCGTTACACGGCAGTACCGCAAGATTGATCATGTGATGGCGGGGGACTGGCTCCAAATCCGGTAATCGTCATCGCCTTCCACAAGAAGCAGAGGTGCGCCAAACAATGGCCCCATCAGGACGTGTCCGCCAAGACATGCCGCCACTTCTTTCGTCACATCGTCAAATTTTTGGGCTTTATACTCAGACCGTGTTCTGTCGATGTAAATCACGCTCGCGCGCGGGCCTCCACTCTGCTCGGCGGCCTGCCGAGAGCGACAGATGTGGCCGTTGCGAGCGCAGTTACTTCTTCGGTTTCTTCGACTCGCGCTTTGGCTCTTTTGCTGGCGGTGATTCTTTGACGGGTTTTCTCGATTCGCCGGGGCGATATTCTTCCTGTTCAGCCGCAGCAAAGGCTTTCTCCAAGCCGACCATATCTTCGCCGGGCTTGAGCGTGTCGAATGTCTCGGCTTCCTTGCGCAGTTCTTCCTCGGAGTAATTGGCGGCTTTGATCGACAACCCGATGCGGCGCTCGATTTTGTCCACCTTGATGACGCGGGCTTCGACTTCCTGGCCGACCTTAAGGACGTCTTTCACTTTCGCGACGTGGTCTTCGCTTAACTGCGAGATGTGAACAAGACCGTCGATGTCATCGGCGAGCTGCACGAACGCGCCAAAACTGGCCAGCTTGGTCACTTTGCCCTTCACCAGATCGCCGATCTTGTATTTCTGATCGATGTTCTTCCATGGGTCTTCGGTGAGCTGCTTGACGCCGAGGCTGATTCGCTGGTTGGTTTTGTCGATGTCGATGACTTCGGCTTCGACTTCGTCGGCCTTTTTAAAGACCTCGCTCGGGTGGTTGATCTTGCGCGTCCAGCTCAAGTCCGAGACGTGAATCATCCCATCAATTCCTTCCTCCAGTTCCACAAACGCGCCGTAGGCGGTCATGTTGCGGATCCTGCCTTTGACGCGGCTGCCGATGGTGAACTTCTTCTCGATCTCGTCCCACGGATTTGGCTCGAGCTGGCGCAGGCCTAACGAAATCTTTTGCTCTTCCTTGTTGACGCCGAGCACGACCGCCTCGACTTCCTGGCCCACGCTCAGAATATCGGAAGGCCGCATAATTCGCTTCGTCCATGACAACTCCGAGACGTGGATCAGTCCTTCAACACCTTCCTCCAACTCAACGAACGCACCATACGGGACGAGGTTGGTAATCCTGCCTTTAACGCGCTGACCCGCAGGGAAACGCTCCTCGATCTGGTCCCAGGGATTCTTCTGCGTCTGCTTCAGGCCTAACGAGACCCGTTCTTTCTCTTTGTTGATGTCGAGAACGACAACCTCGAGCTGCTGCCCCACTTTGACCAGCTCGCTCGGATGACCGAGCCGGCCCCACGTCATGTCGGTGATGTGGAGCAAGCCGTCCATGCCGTCGAGGTCGATGAACGCGCCGAAGTCGGTCAGATTCTTCACCGTTCCAACGACGCGGTCGCCCACCTTGACGCTGTCCATGAATTTCTGGCGCTTTTCGCTACGCTCCTGCTCGATTAATTCGCGCCGGCTCAGGACGACGTTGCGCCTGTCATCATTGATCTTAACGATCTTAAAATCGTAAGTATTGCCGACGAACTGCTGCAAATCCTTCGGCGGCACGACATCGATCTGCGAGGCAGGCAGAAATGCTTCCACGCCGATGTTCACCATCAGCCCGCCTTTCACGACCGACTTCACTTTGCCTTTGATCATCCCGTCTTCCTCGTAAACGCCGGCAATTTTGTTCCAATTCTGCCGATACGCGGCCTTCTCCTTGGAAAGCACGACCATGCCTTCATCGTTCTCGAGCCGCTCCAGCAACACGTCGACTTCGTCGCCCACTTCAAGGTTTTCCACGTCTTCAAATTCCGTGATTGGGATGACACCTTCGGACTTGTAACCGATGTCGACCAACACTTCGCGCGGCCGAATTTCCAAGATGCGGCCTTTGACGATGGAGCCTTCGCGGAACTCCGGCATCGGCTTCGCCATCACATCCTGCATTTGCACCATAAGTAAAAAGACTCCTCAGCCTGGTGGTCCCAAAACCTTTTTGGGACCAGGATTCCCGCGCAGCCACAGCAGCGGAAAACGGAGCGCCACAGTAGCGAAGTTACGCTGCGCGGTCAAACAAACGGTTTGGGAACACGGGCATCTTGCTCGATGTGCGGCGCACCTGCGGCGAACGCTTTCGTTCGGCCGGAGCCGAACAAGGCCGATGGAAGCCTGGTGCTCCCCGGTCGCGTGTTGAACACACGGCATTTCGCCTTACGCTGAGACGAGAATGTTGATATTGCGGTTATCGATCTTCGCCGCACTCTGTGCGGCGAGCTCCGTTTGCGCTGAAGCGCCGGCCGAACAACAAACCGTTGCTGCGATCAAATCGCCCGAGCTGACGATCGTCCATCTTTGGGCGCCGTGGTGCTCGAATTGTCAGGCTGAGTTGAAAAGCGGCGGCTGGCTCAGAACCATCAAAGACAATCCGCAGGTGAAATTTTATTTCGTGTCGGTGTGGAACGACGGTCAGGATGGCCGCGCAATGTTGCAACGCTTCCAAATTCCCGACCAACCGAACGTCCGTATCTTGGCTGATCCAGGGCCGCGCCGCGGCGAGAACAAGATCAAACAGTTCAGCGGCCTGCCGCTCTCATGGATTCCGACGACGTGGATTTTCAAAGGCGGCGATCTACGTTACGCGCTGAACTACGGCGAGGTGCGCTTCCCGGTCGTGCAACAGTTCATTGAGGACAGCAAATCGGAGTGGTCGCACAAGGGCGAATCAAAGCTCGAGGAATGAGGACAAGATCGACATGATTGAGCTTTCGACGGCGACGACGCTGGCTGCGAAAAAACCACCGGCCATTCTTTCACTCATCGGCGACACGCCGCTCGTCGAGATCACACAATTCGACACCGGGCCGTGTCAACTTTTCCTGAAATTGGAAAATCAGAATCCGACCGGTTCGATCAAGGACCGCATCGCGTTGTCGATGATTGAAGCGGCCGAGCGGGATGGGCAGTTGCAGCCAGGCGGCACGGTAATTGAAGCGACTGCCGGCAACACGGGCCTCGGGCTGGCGCTCGTGGCCGGCGCGAAAGGTTATCGCGTCGTGCTCGTCATTCCCGACAAGATGTCTCAGGAAAAAATCTCTCACGTTAAGGCGCTCGGCGCGGAGGTGCGTCTGACGCGGTCAGATGTGACGCGCGGCCATCCCGAATACTACCAGGACATGGCCGCGCGATTGGCCGAGGAACTGCCGGGAGGATTTTACGTCAACCAGTTTGGTAATCCGGCAAATCCGCTCGCGCACGAGCGCACAACTGGCCCGGAGATTTGGGAACAAATGCGACATGACGTCGACGCGATCGTCTGTGGCGTCGGATCCGGCGGCACGCTGACCGGACTTGGCCGCTTCTTCAATCGCGTCAAGCCGCGACGCGGCATTGAAATGGTCTTAGCTGACCCGAAAGGCTCGGTGCTTTACGAATACGTCAAGACCGGCGAGCTGGTGGAGTCCGGCAGTTGGACAGTCGAGGGGATCGGCGAAGATTTTGTTCCTGAAATCGCTGACCTGTCGTTCGTGACGGACGCGTTTGAGATTGACGACGAAGAAAGCTTCGCGACTGCACGCGAGCTTCTGCGCAAGGAAGGAATCTTCGGCGGCTCATCCACGGGCACACTCGTGGCGGGCGCGCTGCGTTACTGTCGCGAACAAACGCAGCCGAAGCGGGTCGTCAGCTTCGTCCCGGACACGGGCAATAAATATCTGTCGAAGATGTATAACGACTTTTGGATGGCCGAGCAGGGGTTTATTCATCGGCCACCGCACGGTGACTTGAGCGATCTGATTTTGCACCGCTACGAAGCCGGCGAGGTCATCACCGTCGGGCCCGACGATACGCTGCTAACCGCATTCAAACGCATGCGCGACACCGATGTCTCACAGTTGCCGGTCGTTGACCAAGCTGGCCGCGCCGCCGGCATTATCGATGAATCGGATATCCTGGTGAAAGTCCATCGCGATGCGACGCATTTCAATGACTCGGTGAAAAATGCGATGACCGACCGGCTCGAGACGCTGCCACCAAACGCCAAGATTAAAGATCTGCTCGGAGTGTTCGACCGTGGCCGCGTCGCCATCGTGATGGAGGGCGACAAATTTCTCGGCCTGATCACGCGCACCGATTTGCTTTCCTATCTACGCCTGCACATGCCGAAATCGTCCGTGCCGCCCAGCCGCGAGTGCACGTGAGAATTAATCTCGGAGCCATGAAACCGGGAAATGAATTAGAAGCAGAATTTCCGGCGTCTCTGCTTTGCTGATTTAGCTTTCCCGGGTTCCTGGTTTCCAGATCATCTGCATCTAAGTTAGATCGACATGAAAAAACCGCACGAGTTCGCCACGCGCGCTATTCACGCCGGGCAGCAACCGGACCCGACCACGGGCGCGATCATGACGCCGATCTACGCCACATCTACTTACGTGCAGGAGAGCCCGGGCAAACACAAAGGCTACGACTACTCGCGCTCGATCAACCCGACGCGCCTCGCCTACGAAAAATGCATTGCTGACCTGGAAAGCGGCACGCGCGGGTTTGCTTTCGCCTCCGGTCTCGCTGCGATGGCGACTGCGCTCGATCTTCTCGACAGCGGTTCGCACGTCGTGGTCAGCGACGACCTTTACGGCGGCACGTTCCGCCTTTTTGAAAAAGTCCGGCGCCGCTCCGCGAACCTCGATTTCACATACGTCGACCTCACGGACGCGTCTCGTTTTGAAGGCGCAATCAAAAAGAATACGCGGATGGTCTGGATCGAGACACCGAGCAATCCACTGCTCAAAATCGTCGATTTGGAGGCGATCGCGAAGATCGCGCGCGAACACCGCATCATTTCGGTCTGCGACAACACTTTTGCCACGCCGTGGATCCAGCGTCCGGTTGAACTCGGTTTCGATCTGGTGGTGCACTCCGCCACCAAATATCTCAATGGCCACTCCGATTTAGTCGGCGGCGTCATGGTTGTAGGCGACAACAAAGCACTCGGCGATCAAGTCTGGTTTCTCCAGAACTCGGTCGGCGCGATCGCGGGTGTGTTCGACAGCTTCCTTGTCTTACGAAGTTTGAAGACGCTGGCGTTGCGAATGGAGCGCCATTGCGCGAACGCGCTCGAGATCGCGCGCTGGCTCGAAGATCAGCCGCAGGTCAGGTCTGTCAGTTACCCCGGGTTGAAATCGCATCCGCAGCACGACCTCGCGCGCCAACAGATGCGCGGCTTTGGCGGAATGGTGACAGCGGTTCTAAAAACCGACCTCGGCGGCACACGCCGTTTTTTGGAAAACACGGAGCTGTTTGCCCTGGCCGAAAGCCTTGGCGGCGTCGAAAGCCTGATCAATCATCCCGCGCTCATGACGCACGCCTCTGTGCCAAAGGAGCAACGCGAGGCGCTTGGCGTCACTGACTCCCTCGTTAGGCTTTCGGTCGGCGTGGAAGACGTCCGCGATCTGATCGACGATCTGCAATTCGCCTTCGAAGCGATCTGAGCGCTGGGGAGCACACGCGAGTCGCGCGCGCTCCCCGGACATTGCGCGTTGTCATCGTGCGACATCGACTTAACTTGCTCGCCCGATGGGCAACAGCTTTGGACAACTTTTTCGCGTCACCACCTTTGGCGAGTCGCACGGCGGCGGGATCGGTGTGGTGATCGATGGTTGCCCGCCCAAGATCGACATCAGCGAAGCGGATATTCAAGACGAACTTAACCGCCGTCGACCGGGGCAGAGCAAAATCACGACGCAACGGAAAGAGGACGACGTGTGCGAAATCTTGTCTGGTGTTTTCGACGGCAAGACCCTCGGCACGCCGATTGCCATTCTGGTCCGCAACAAAGACGCGCGTCCGGAGGATTATGTCGATCTTGCGCAAACGTTTCGCCCATCGCACGCCGATTTCACTTACGAGGCGAAGTATGGAATTCGAAACTGGCAAGGTGGCGGGCGTGCCTCCGCGCGTGAGACGATCGGGCGCGTTGCGGCCGGTGCCATCGCGCGAAAAATCTTGCGCGTGCTCTTTCCAAAGATCGACATCATCGCCTATGTCGCGCAGGTGCACGACGTCGCCGGCAAGATCGACAGGTCCAAAGTGGAAAGGCGAGATGTTGATTCTGCGATTGTACGATGTCCTGATCGCGCGGCCGCGGAGCGCATGACCCAATTAATTGAGCAAACGCGTGAGTTCGGTGACTCGTTAGGTGGCATCATCGAATGTGTCATTCGAGAGGCTCCGCCGGGCTTGGGCGAGCCGGTGTTTGACAAGCTCGAGGCCGATCTCGCAAAAGCAATGCTGAGTTTACCGGCGACAAAAGGTTTTGAGATCGGTTCGGGCTTTGCTGCGACA
>DASTDG010000252.1:0-18976 GCA_035710475.1 Chthoniobacterales bacterium
CCTCCTCCTCCGAGCCCCACGATAACTTGAATCGCCTCAGACCCTCGCCCTCCATCGAGGTTGCGCCGAGATGGAGCGTCTCCGCACCTCCTTGCATCAGGGATTTAATACCCTCCCACATTGCAAGGTTGTTTGGACGTAAGTTTTGAAAGGTTAGGTCGGACGCCGCAAATTTGTAAACGGCCCTTTTCCCATAGATGAAAAAGACTGCCGCACCCACTGGACGGGCTTCCTTTTGCACCATCACCATAAAACCGAGCCCGGGTTCGATGACGCTGTCGTAGACACGTAAGAAGTATGACAACGGCAGTGGCGGAAGGCCTTGTCGCTTTCGTGTCAGGGTATGAAGCCGATAAAATTTGAGGACAGCCTCGTGACTCGAAACCAAGCAAACATTTAAGCCGCTTCTCTCTGCTTTGCGAATGGCGCGACGCACCGAACTAGCAAAACGGGAAAACACAACTTCTATGCCGCTCCGCAAATCGATGTTATGGCCACGTAACGTCACCAGTGCAGGGGCAACCGGGTGTAGCGAGTTTCCTCCGCACCGCAATTCGAAGTACTTCCAGTTCCGCTGCCGACTAAGGCTGCTGAGAGCATGCAAAATTGGAGAGATATCGCTGCCTTCGAAGATCAGTGGGTTGCAGCAATCAATGAAGGGGAGGCAAACTCCTCTTCGCCCGGTTACGTGACTCGATATTTCCATCAGTGGGAGGAGGGCCGAAAGATTGCTCGCGCGAGTTAACTCTAGGTAAACTGGCCGGTGACCGAAGGTTGTAACCAACACTTTGGCCCATGTCGCAGTGTGAAAAATAGTTGAATCAGGGTGCGAGCTGACCAAATTGTCCCATTCACTATCGCCAAGCGGATCAACTATTCTCACGATCGAAGCTGCTGGCATAACCTGACGACTAATCATGAGAAGGTGCCCGCTTGAGTTGCTGGAAGAGCCGGCGTTTTTCCTATCTTATGCAAACATCGCGTCTTCGGATCGGTAAAACAATGACGGAGCTCTCCGGCCAGCGCAATCGGCCGCTGGCGCGAAATCGATTTTTGAACTGCAGCGCGCCGCCTTGAAAATAACGATACAAAAAAGTTCCGCCAGTTGTTTCCCAAAAATCTGTAATGTCTACACGCGCTGGCCCAATGCTTTCTCGAACTCGACGGCCGTTGGTCGTGGCGGAGGCGCATTTTAGTGCGGTAGCGATCCTCGAGCCGTTGACGGGCAGTCTGAATATAGGCAATCTCAAGCAGACTCGGCATGGTCGCATCTTCCACGGGCAGAGTTGTTTTGCCTATGGTGAGCTTGAAATGAAAATCTTTTCGACCCTCAAGAGTTCCCATAAAATACCGCGTAAGATTCTATCTCAGTAGGGGTATCTATCCTAGAAATTCCGACAAGGGCACGGTGATTGTTGTAGGCCGAGATGAAATCCACTGCATCTACTTCCATTTTGATGCTTGATGGTGAATGGAGAGGGGCGTCGCGGATCTTGCACTGCTTCGGGCGTGTACCCCGTCTTCGAACACACGTCCTTTCGCACGTACCTGACGTTGCGAGCCGGTTCTCTCGTTATTGCGCAGCCTTCCACCTGCGTCCCGCGGACAGCACCTGGGAGCACGGATTATTGCGAGCCGTCGAGAATATTGCTGCCAGTAACAAGATTGATGTCATCCTGCCGGTCGCCCTGGATGCGACGGCATTTATCGCCAAGCACGCGACACGTTTAGCTCGCCTTGCGGCGTTGCATCCTGTTCCTGACGCGAACACAATTGAGACCTGCCGAGACAAGTGTCTCTTTGCACAGTTTGCAGCAAAGCATGCGATCCCCACGCCGCAGACTGTGTCATTTATCGGCAACGCGCGCGATGACCTCGGAGTGTTTGAGCGAGGGACTCCCGTACTATTGAAGCCGCGTATCTCCAGTAACGGCCGCGGAATAATCTCGTTCGCGGACAAGCGCGAGGCCGAGCTCTTCTTGGATTCGCACCCCGAACTCCGAAGCCAGTTTGTCGCCCAACCGAGGTTCGCGGGCCAGGACTTCGGCTGTAATGTGCTCTGTCTGCACGGCAACATCGTTGCCTACACTATTCAAAAGGCGGTATTTCGCCCGAGGCAGCCCTTCGGAGTTGCGGCTGGAATCGAAATCCTGCACAACGATGAAGTGTTGGAAATCTCGCGTCATCTGCTCCGAGCCCTGCGCTACCACGGCGTCGCCAATATCGACTTACGGTATGACCAGCGAGAGCGCCGGATCAAGGTTCTCGAGCTCAATGCGCGATACTGGGGTACTCTGTTGGGCTCGCTTTTCGCAGGAGTAAATTTCCCTTATCTTAGCTGCATGGCGGCGTTAGGCCAGCCTATCGATTCCCCGGAATACCGTCACATCCAATATTTCAGCGCCTGGGGACTTGGGCAGCAATGGCTTGGCGCATTGCGCGGGATTGATTGGCCACCTCGATCGCCTGCGGCCAGCGTTTTCCGTTATTTTTGCGCGGACCCGCTTCCTGATTTGATGTCGCCGTTTTTGCGGCGACCCCCACCACCTTGAAAGTCGCTAGGTCTGTTCTCAACGCCTCCACTCATTTTTTTCACTCGTCCTATCCGGGTAAAACGGTGCAGTTATCGGAGCTACTGCGCCGAGGATGAAGAATGTGATGCAGAGATCAGCTTATTTACTTCGGCAGCAAATTTTTCCACGCCGCCCGATATATAACCAAACCGCCCTAGTTCGGCACCATCGGGGCGCAACACCACAACCGTAGGGAATTGTTCGATGTGATATTTGATTGCAAGATCCCGATTCTGGCGCAAGACTTTCGCGTCGCGCTCTTGGGTTTGATAAAAATGTATTTTGCAGAGTAGAAAATTGTATTTCGAGTTGTCGGCAAAAGCAGCTTGATCGAACACTTCCCGATCGAGCTTTAGGCTCGAGATGCTCCAATCCGTGCCCAAAAACGCAAGGAGAAGAGGACGATTACTCTGCTTGGCAAGAGCCATAGAGGAAGGAAAATCGGTGTCATCACTTGCGTCGCAGGCCAGAATGCTACCATCGAGCTTAACAAATAATAATCCAAGAAGCGCCACGCTGATGAGTCGCATCATGTCAACGAAAACAATCATGCGCGTGCGCGAGTGTCAACTAGCTCTGCTTAAGGTATGGGTAACGCTTGTCGCTTTGAACGGCGCGTGGCTGTGCGATTTGGCAAGAGCAGAACAGATAGAAACTGTGGCGCAAGTGGCGAGGCGAATCGACACAAGACTTCAGCAGATGGAGAATATGGCAGCGGACGACACGGCGACTGCACTGGCGCAATCGTTTTTGACGGACCTCGACCTGTTAAAACGGCAATCGATCATGGTGTTTGGCGAACGCGAGAAGCGTTTGCAAGATGCGAGCGATAATTTGCGAAGAGGCATTGCCAGTTGGAGTACAGAGGCGGTCGGGAACCCGACCAGACGTCGAATCGTGCTGGCTGATATGCGTCGAACGTGGGCGGAAATGAAGTCACAGTGGCCGACTGAGGCACTGGAGATTTTACCACCACTGTGGTCTTGTCCGATGCATTCGGAATTAATTGAGTCCGCAGCTGGAACATGTCCGGTGTGCGGAATGCCGCTGGAACCAATCTATGTCACGCAGCCACAACTTTCCACTGACCCGATAATCCGTGCCGCAATCTTTCCGAAAACACCATTACAGGTTGGAAGAAAAGCGGACTTGCGACTTCATCTCTTATTTAACAAAGATGGTCGTCCAGTCGAACTTTCCGATTTAGAGGAGGCGCATACCCGTAAGATTCACCTGCTGATCGTCGACAGCAGCGAAACCGACTATCATCACGAGCACCCCGAGCCAGTGGGCCAGGGAGAATACTCGTTTAGCTTCACTCCGGCACGGGAAGGAATTTACCGAGTTTGGGTAGACTTGAAGCCGGTGCTAACGCATATCCAGCAGTATTCGGTAACGGACATTGCTACCGCCGGGGCGCCATCAGCGGACCCTCCTGGGAATGAGCCTGAAAACCGGCACACGGAGATCGACGGCTATAAGTTCGATCTAGCGTTTGATAGGCCTGTGGTCCGGGAGAAGGAAACCGCAGCGGGTACTTTGCATATAACGGGGCCGGATGGGGGACCCTGCAAACGCTTAGAGATAGTTATGGGCGCATTCGGTCATTTTGTTGGCTTTTGTGAAGATTTCTTAACAGTGCTTCACGTCCATCCTGTTCAGGCTGCTACCCTAACGCCGGAGTCGATGGGCGGACCAGACTTGCCGTTTTATTTCCGATCAATCGAGCCGGGGACAGTTCGGCTATTCACTCAGGTTAAAATCGACGGGAAAGATTTCTTTCCTCGGTTTGTCCTAAAAGTTCAGCCGTTACGCGATGCAGCGGCTGAGTGAAACCCCGAAGGGCTTGCACTTTATTACCCTTGCGCATTTCCGCTCTGTCCTACTTCTGCCCATTGCTAGAACCGCGCGATTTTCTGGCTGCTTTGATGGTCACTGGACGGTAATTTGAGCTGTAGCGGGAAGACTTGTTAGGTTGCGAGTGTCAGTAGCTGTATAGGTGAAGCTATCGTTGCCGATATACCCGATGTCCGCGGTGTATTGAGCGGTGGCAGTTAAGCCGTTCTGGGATGTAATCGACACCGTCCCGTGCGCCGGCGCCGAGGCGATGGCGAAAGTGAGCTGCGTCGTTGATGCCTGCATAATGTAGCAGTTTGTTGATGTTCTGCTCGGTTTGCAGCTCGCGCTCAACCTGGCCGGGACGTCCGGACCGACAACACTCCCCGAAAAATTGATAGTGCTCGGGACACCATTGAGGCACGTCGCAGCAGTGGCATTGGAAATCGCCCCAGGGACGGTTCGCGTCTGTTGGACGGTGTTGTTGGAGGTGTCCGATTCGTCCATGTAGCCGAAGGGATTCACCTGACCGGTGAGTGTGTAATCCCCAGGAGCAAGACCGGTGATATCGATCCATTGATCCGCTGTCTGCGACGGATAGTAGTCTGCTTTTCCTGGCGAGATTCCCATGTGGACGAACGCCGCGTTTGGATCAGCGTGAGCGCACCACGTGTCGGGTCCGACGCCGATGTATCCTGGTTTGAACCACCCGGAGCCAAATGCACGGTAGCCGTCTAGCATACAGAATCCCACTCCCGCCTTCGAGATCACCCGCCCAGCCATCGAATAACTGTATGCGCCGTTAATGTGAAAGTGGTTATGACCGGGTAGCTTTACGAATCTCATATATGCCCCGGTCGATGAACGATCTTCCACCGTTGCTACTGAAGGGTCAGGAGAAGTAAAAAAATTTGGGTCAGGCTGGGTTGAAGGGTTACCGCCGACCCAGATGACCTGATAAGTCGTCGCATTGGCACCCTGCTGATAGAGATCGAGCGTACCGCCCTGATTCACGATGACCGCATCGAACCGATACAGGAGCTTACCTGGTTTCTGGTAGGCATCAACGTAAATCGGAGCCACCTGCTTAGGCTTAGTCGTCGGAGATGTGATAAGGAGCGGGACAAGGTCCGGCTTGTCCGATGTAGGCGTAGCGGTACTGGCAAGCGGCACCACATTAGCCGGATAATCAGATGGGTCATCCTTGCACATGCAATCTTCATCCTCGTCGTCGGACTTCTTTCCGGCGCGTGCGGTATTCGGCGCTGCCGCGCTGTGAACGTTCGGTCGTGTTCGCGCGGCCATGCTGCCGACTTGCGCCTTAGCGGGAACGGCTCGGAGCAAACCAAAAGCGATGAAAAGGAGTGAAGAAAGTAGGAAGAATGAGACCAGAATTTTTCTCATAGGTGAGACATCTTTTTACACTGGTCTCAGCTTGGCCGACAAGCAAAAAATACGGCCTATGCGAAAAAATTATTCACAACTCATTGATGGCTAAGTTAAACAACGCCAATGGTAAACGCGATAGAAGTCGGCGACCCTGTGCATAACATTGGCAATGCAGCCGGCTAAACCGAGCCCCCTTGGGGAGCGGATTCGTTAGGGCATGAACACGCGGTTGCGTTCGCCCGCGATTATTCCGTGGCGCTCGGGCGGTTCCAGCTTGCCGAAGATGACTCCCGCAAGGGCGAAGCGGGGCCGGCTACTTCTGTAAATCACTAAATCACTTCTCACTTGCTAGAAGCGCATCCGGGGTGACTCAAACAGCCGCCCCTCGGATTAGGAATGCGATGCTCTATCTGGCTGAGCTACGGGCACAAGTGGGATATGTCGCCCCGGCTGCAAAGGAAAGCCCAGCCCAAAAGGCAGCATCGTTAAATTATGAATCGAGAATCGCGAATCGGACTGTCTGGCGGTGTAACAGTGTAACGAATCTCTGGCCCGAAGCGCCTCAGTCGCGGATGCGATGCTTCAACTCCCAGACGCGCAAGGCGGCGAGCAGAAGAGCCTTTGTGCGGGTGAGGCTGCCGACGGCCGCCATTTCGCGCTCACTGTCTTGGTGTGCGCTGCCCGCGGCTTTGCCTTTTCCGCGCACTTTCCGTTTCGCTTTTGAGTTGCGAGCCCGGCGCGCGGGCGACCCGCTCACGGATGCATTGCCAGTGCGGCTCATGATGCCGGAAGTTTGAGCAGCTTCTGAGCCACCCTGGGTGTTCTGGCCGGCAAGGAGAGCGTCCAGTGCAGCATTGCCGCTTTCAAAAGCGCTTGTGTCAGCGGGGCTTCTTCGGCAGTTTGCCACACAATGACAGATCGCAAGACTGGGTGTCTGCCCGCTTTCCTGTTCGTCGCCCTTTGCCTGAGCATGTTCGTCAACTTGCTGCTGGTTGTGGCGTCGTTGCACCGGTTCGGGCGTGTCGTTGGTACAGAAGAGCCGTTGCCTCGGTTCCGCGAAGTGCTCGTGCAACGTGGCGCACCCGCGACGTTCGACAAGGTCGCCGTAATTTTATTGCGCGGCTTGATCAGCACGGCGATTCCGGGCAACACCACCGATTCAATGGTCGATGATATGCGCGCGGCATTGCAGCAGGCGCGCGACGACGATCGGGTGAAGGCGGTCGTGCTGGAGATTGATTCGCCCGGCGGAGAAGTCACCGCCGCTGACGCGATTTACAACGCGGTGGTGAAAACGCGCGCGCGTAAGCCGGTGGTCGTTTACATGGATTCGCTCGCCGCGTCAGGCGGTTACTACATCGCTTGCGGCGGCAAATTCCTGATGGCGAATGAAACGACCATCACCGGCAGCATCGGGGTCATTATCCAGACGCTGAATTACGAGCAGCTTTTTAATAAGGTCGGCCTCGCTTCCGTTGTTTTCAAAAGCGGCAAATTCAAGGACATGCTCAATGGCGCGCGGCCGATCACGCCGGAGGAGCGCGACCTCGTCCAAAGCTTCATCATGAAGACTTACGACAAGTTTCTCGGAATCGTGGCGAGCGAGCGCAAGCTGCCGGGCGATCTGCTTCGCAACACGATCGCCGACGGCCGGATTCTTTCGGGTAAAGACGCCTACGATAACAAACTCGTCGACGGGCTGGGCCAATTAGATGACGCATTCGCCAAGGCAAAAGAACTCGGCAAGTCGCCCGGCGCTAAGATCGTCAAGTACGGGCCGCCCTTCAGCCTGAGCCGGTTTCTGCGCGCATTCGGACAGAGCTCCACGATCGAGCTCCAGCTGCCGAAGCAGCTCGTGCCACAATTGGAGAGCGGGCGCGCTTATTTCCTGCCGAGTTACTACGCTCCGTAGCCGCGGCGGCTCATGTGGTCGGACATGCTCTGGACGTCGGCTGGCGTCACGAATGTTTTTGCAATTCTTTTTTCCATATTTCTCCTCCTCGTTGGCGCTTGCATTTACCTCGCCCTCATCCTCCAAGTCATAGCACGTCCATCGGAGCGGGCGGTTGAGGCGACCAAAACATTCGGTTTGCCCGAGGCGATCTTTGCAACGTCGTTGACCCTGTTTCTTTTGCTCGGCGCCCTTGGATCGCTCACCAGCGGCACGAAGCAAATCACCGACCGGGTGCTTGCCGAGAACCTCCTTTTCACCCTCGGCATCGTGGTTCTCATCACCGGTCTTTTGAAATTTCGCGGCTTCAATGTGAATTCGCTAGCCGGGTTTACCAAAACCAGTTTCGCCCACGCGGCACTGACCGGCGCTGCTCTTTTACTCGCGGCCTATCCACTTATCGCTTTCGCCGATGCGATCACGCAGCGTCTTCTTGGCAGCGGTTCGAGCAAACAAACGATCGTCGAGCTTTTCAATTCCTCGCGCACAATCGACCGCCGGATCATGATTATCATTTTCGCTGTTGCCATCGCACCGGCCGCCGAGGAATTCCTGTTTCGCTTTTTCTTTTACGGTGTGCTGAGACGATACCTCGGCCGGTTTTTGGGCCTTGTCTTAAACTCGCTGCTCTTCGCTGCCGTCCACGCGCACTTGCCCTCGTTCGCGCCGCTCTTTGTGCTCGGGAGTTGTTTCACCATCGCTTACGAATGGAGCGGCACCATTCTGGTCTCGATGACAATGCATGCCTTGTTCAATGCGGTTTCGCTGACCGTGCTCGCCTTTCCCGAGTTGTTCCCGCAATGAAACTGAGCCGCGTCGGCGAAGACCGGCTGCTCGCCGCGCTTTTAGCGTCGCTGCGCGTTGCCAAATCAGTCGTCGTCAGCGCCGGGGATGATTGCGCAGTCGTGAAAATTCGCGCCAGCGGCGATTTTCTGGTTCTGAAAACCGATTGCGTCGTCGAGCAGGTGCACTTTTCTTCCTCGGCCAAGCCAACCGATATCGGTTGGAAAGCAATGATGCGGCCGCTGAGCGATTTTGCGGCCACATCTGCCCTTCCGCAATTCGCGTTAGTCACGCTGATTGTCAGCCGGGCAACGGAAGCGGAATGGGTTAAAAAAATCTATCGCGGATTGAGCCGCGCTGCTGCGCGATTTGGCGTCAGCATCGTCGGCGGCGAAACGAGCAGTACGCCAGGGCCGGTCACGATCTCAATCGGCGTCGCCGGTTGCGTGGAAAAGAACCGGTTCGTGTCGCGCCGCGGGGCGAAAGCCGGCGACGATCTGTTTGTGACCGGCCGTCTCGGTGGCGCGCTGCGGCACAGGCATTTGCAGTTTGTTCCGCGAATCCCCGAATCGCGCTGGCTCACCGAAAATTTTTCAATCCACGCGATGATCGACCTAAGCGACGGTCTCGGCACCGATCTGCCGCGATTAGCGCGTGCAAGCAAAGTCGGTTTCAATATCGACATGCAAAACCTGCCGCTCAGTAGCGGCTGTAACATCGACAGCGCGCTTTCCGACGGCGAAGATTACGAGCTGCTCTTCGCCGTTTCGCCGCGCGCCCGCAAAAGATTGCAAGAAAGGTGGCGCAAAAAATTCCCGAAACTGCCGTTGACTCGAATCGGCTCTCTCAATCGGCAGTCGGCAGTCGGCAATCGGCAATTGCTTGGTGGCTACGTTCATTTCCAATAGCCCGGCGGAAACGGAAGCCTTCGGCCGCGAATTCGCGCGCAAGATCGACAAGCGAGATGTGGTCGCGTTGCAAGGCGAGCTTGGCGCCGGCAAAACGCAATTCGTGAAAGGCTTCGTCGCCGGAATCGGCAGTAACGCCGAAGCGACGAGTCCCACGTTCACGCTCATTCACGAATACAGCGGCGGACGATGGCCAGTTTATCATATCGATTTCTTTCGCCTGGAAGATCGACAATCAGCTGCGCGGCTCGGCCTCGACGATTATTTTTTTGGGGACGGCGTTTCAGTCATCGAATGGGCGGACAAGTTTCCCGAGTTCATTCCCGACTCGGCACGTTGGATCTTGTTTTCCACGAAATCCGAAACGCAGCGTGCCATCACGTTAAGGTGAAAATCCTCGCGCTCGAGCTTTCCACCGCCCGCGGGAGTCTCGCCTATTTGAGCGACGCTGCCGAGTTTGCGCGCGACTGGCCGCACGAGCGGAAAAACTCGGCCGCGTTTTTCGCCAACCTCGCCGACGTGCAAAAGCAGTTCGGCCTACCGGAGAGAATGATCGTCGGGCTCGGTCCCGGCTCGTACGCCGGAACTCGGATCGCGATCTCAGCCGCTGTCGGCCTGCAGTTCGCCTCCGGCGCGGAGCTGGTCGGTTTGCCCTCAATCTGCGCGGTGGAGTGTGACGCGGTCGAATACTGCGTCATCGGCGACGCGCGACGCCAGTCGTTTTTCTTCGCGCGCATTTGCGCAAACGAGCTGGTCGAAGGCCCGGAACTGCTCGGGGAAATTGAATTGCGCGCGAAGATGGAGACGCTGGACGTGAAGATGTCGATCTTCGCGTCGGAAGAATTGCCGCAGTTTCCGCGGGTGCAGGTTCGTTATCCCTCGGCGCGCGTGCTGGCGCGGCTTGCTCGGGACGCGAATCGCGGGTTTGTTTTGCCGCCGCTCGAGCCGATGTATCTGCGCGAGCCGCACATCACGGTTCCAAAATCGACATGACCGATCAATATCGCTGCTGGGCCGAGATCGATCGCAGCGCGTTACGACACAACGCCGCGATCGTGCGCGAGCGCATCGGGTCGGCCGAAATGCTGGCGGTCGTCAAAGCCGACGCCTATGGACATGGGCTGGTCGGCGTCGCCCAAGCACTCGCCGAAGACGCGCGCTTGTTCGGCGTCGCGAACTTGGAAGAAGCGCTCGCGCTGCGTGCGGCATTGCTGCACCCGATCATCATCCTCGGCCCGGCACTGGCCAATGAAAGATCGACAATCGTTGAGCGCGGCTTCATTCCGACGATCTCGGCGTTCGAAGAAGCAAAAGAGTTCAGCCGGCTCGGGCGTGTCGCGATTAATTACAAGATCGACACCGGGATGGGGCGAATGGGCGTGATCGAGAGTGAAGCAGCGGAGACGTTCAAACAGCTCGCGGCGTTGCCGAACATCGCTATCCACAGCGTTTCGACGCACATGCCGGTTTCGGACGCGGACGCGGAATACACGCGCGACCAGCTGGCGCGGTTCAGCAAAATCGTCCGGCAGCTTCGCTCTGAAGTGCCCGGCGACTACAAAGTGCACGTGTTGCAAAGCGCGGGCACGCTCGCTTTCAATCAGGAGCCGTTCGAGATCGTGCGCGCCGGCATCATGCTCTACGGCATCTCGCCATTGCCGGAATTTGAAAAGCTTTTGCGTCCGGTCATGACGTGGAAGACGCGCATCGGTCTCATTCGCGACATGCCGAAAGGAAGCTCGATCAGTTATGGCCGCACCTATATTACGCCGCGCCGAATGAGCATCGCGACGTTGACGGCTGGTTACGCCGACGGTTACCCGCGGCATCTTTCGAATCGCGATGCCGCCGTGCTGGTTCACGGTGAGCGATGTCCGCTGCTCGGCCGGGTGACAATGGATTTAATGATGATCGACGTGAGCAAGATCGACAATGTGCAGGCCGGCGACGAAGTCGTGCTCATGGGCCGACAAGGCGACGAGGAAATCGCGGGCAGCGAATTGGCGGAGAAGGCCGGCACGATCACGTGGGAGATTGTGACGCGCATCGGCGCGCGGGTACGGCGGGTGTTTGTTTGATCGAGAATCGAGAATCGTGAATCGTGTGGAGTGGTCTGACGATGTAACGATGTAACGGTTTAACGAATCCCGACATCCCATGTTCCAAATCGTCTTCAATGAACTGAGCGCCGCGGAGATTTCCGCGCTGCCAAAACCATTGCAGCTGGATTTGCTTGCCGAGTTCCAGATTCTGCCCGAAGACCTGGACAATCTCGACGCCAAGCGCTTCGGCGTGATCGAGCGCGAGGGAAAAAAGCTGTACCGCTATCGGGCGAAAGATTACCGGATCTACTTCGAGAAAACCGACGAGGGAATCACCGTCCATCGTGTCTTGCACAAAAACACGCTTCGCGATTTCCTGTTCCGCAGCAAATTGCCGACGAGCGAAGACGCACAGCTCGGAAAAACGCGCGAGTTCTGGAACTTGATCGACGAAGGCAAGCGAACGCGAAAAGCCTGACAGCGACGGGAACGCCCCAACGCTCAACATCGAACGTCAAACGTCAAATGCGGAAGCTGTAGCGGCATTGGTGTCAAACGCCCACCCGATGACGGACCAGGCTTTGAGAGATCCCTCGACTTCGCTCGGGATGACAAATTCGGCGCAGACGCGTCAAATTTGTCACTTCATCAAGAGCACCGAGCGGCTGCGCTTGATTTCGCGGGTGATCTTGCGATGGAGATACGCCGGCATGCCGGTGACGCGTCGCGGCAGAATCTTGCCGCTCTCGGTGACGAATTTCTTGAGCAGGTCGGGATTTTTATAATCGATCGCCTCAAGGGCGATGTCGATGCGGCGCCGCGGCATGGCGCGATTGGCGCGGCGGAAGGCGGAGCGGCGTTTGGCGGTCTTGGGTTGCATCGGCCGCTATTTGGTCTCGCGATGCAGCGTGTGCCGACGCAGAAAAGGATTGTATTTCTTTTTTTCGAGCCGGTTCGGCGTGCGCGGACTTTTTTTGTTCCGCGTTGTCATATAACGCGAAGCGGGTTTGCCGAGCGCCTTCGCTTCAGTGCACTCGAGCGTGACAATTTCCTGCGGCATAAGATCGACAATCGACCGCTACTCTTTCGTGTTCTCGACCGGTGCGACTTCTTCTTCGCCCTCACCCTCGGCCCCTTCATCTTCGGTCAGTCCGAATAGCGAAGTGACCGACTGGCGCACACGCGAAGCTTTGTTCTGCTTCTCGAGCTGTGACTGGCATTCGACAGTGAACCGCGCGAAGGGAATGGCTTCGAGTCGCGCGCGCGGAATCGGTTTACCCGACATTTCACAGGTGCCGTAGGTGCCGAGCTCGATGCGCTTGAGCGCCTGGTCGATTTCGTAAAGCGCGTCCTGCTCCTGCGAGAGCAAGCTGAGGGCAAAATCGCGATCGTAAGCATCGGAGCCGGCATCGGCCTGGTGCATCCCGAAAGCCGACGATTCGCTGCCTTCGGCTCGGGTGCGCAAGGTGTCCTGGGCCACGCCGGCCATGGAATCGACCATCGCGTCGCGCAACTGCAGCAGTTTCTCTTTCTGTTTGCGCGTAAAGGGGTCGAGCTTGCGCTCGTTGTGGTTTTTGCCGATCAGCGCCTCGCGCGGCCGAGCCGTAATGTTTTTGCGAGTCGATTTCGAAATTCGGCCGCGTCCACCGGTTTTCGATGTCGATCTTTTGGTTGCCGGCTTGCGCGCCGCTTTCGCCTTGCGTGAGGCGGCGGGTTTGCGTGCGGCAGCCCTCTTCTTTTGTGATTTAGCCATGATCAGGACGCGCCTGCGGTTGTGCGGCGCGAAAAACGAAGGGCGTAATTAAGAACATTTAGCCAAACGCGCAAGCGGAGATTTCACGCGAAAAACAGCGCGGAGTTTAGGGCGTTCGGCTCTGTTGTTGGAGCCAAATTCGCCGCGATACTTGGGGCAAAGCATTCAAATCGCCACAGACCGTAACGCCAATGGCGGGACCTTGACCGACTCCGAACGCGCGCAAATCAATGAGGAGCTGGACGACATTGGTAAGCGCATTCACGCGCAGAAACACGACGGCCAAACGCAGAATCCGTAGTCGTTCTTCTCGCCAGCGCCAGATTCACACACGGTTCAAAATGCCGGAACGAAAGATCCGGCGTTTTGTCTCTATTCGAAACATAGCCTGGTCGGACGACCTCGAGCTGTGTCCAGACTCAGCCTAGCTAGAGATTCATCGAGTTGGCTCGGAATGACGAGGTTGCGCTCGGGATCCTAAACTTACGAGCTGGCGCTGGAATAATGACGCAGGGCGAAATGCCAGAATGCGCGCGACAGGGAAAAGACGATGACCGCGGCTAGCACGAGATGCATCATGAGCTGCGCGGGCTGGCCGAGCGGTTTAATCAGCAGCCGCGCCGGTATGTTTGCCACGATCACCACCGGGATAATCCAGCCGAAGATGAAACGGAACAGCTTCGGGAAAATCACGTCGGGATAGCGTGCGATCGTAAGAAAGTTGAAGTAGCCGTAGACGAGACCTTGTGCGCGCACGATCCAGAAGCTGACGGCGGCGAGGCTGAGCATAATCGAGTAGTGCACGCTTACGCCGACGGCCAGCGCGACCGCGTAGAGCAACGTCGAGCTGACACTGGGCACAAACTTAAGCCGCGCTAACGCGACGCAGACGACCGCCGCACCGAGCGCGGCGTTGATCAGCGAGTCGAGGCCGAACTGCTTGGTCGAGACCGCAAACTGGCTGTCGACCGGCAAAACCAGCAACGTGTCGAGTTTGCCGGTGCGCACCAACTCGGGAACGGCGGCGACGTTGACGAAGAAGAACGCCTGAAACAGTTGCGAAATGATCTGGTGCGTGCCGATGAGCAGGACCACTTCCCATTTCGTCCAATCACCGATCCGATCGACGTTGCCGAAGATGATGCTGAAGAAAAAAATCTGCCCGCAGAACCAAAGCACCTCCACCACCATCCAGAGAAGGAAGTTGGCTTTGAAACTCATCTCGCGGATGAGCGAATTGCGGAGCATGATCGAGTAGATGTCGATGTAACGCCGCACTCGCTTCTCCTGTCTTTAGTTGTATGGGAAGTCAACTTTCGTGCGCATGAGACGTTTTCTTCCCGTCGCGACGGTCGTGGTTGGACTGTTCATCCTGAGCTTCGTCGTCCGTCAGTGTCGCGGCGGCGCTGGCGGTAATTACCAAACCGCGGCGATCACGCGCGCTCCGCTCACGCAAGCAGTGACCGCGACGGGGACCTTGAATCCCGTGGTCAACGTCCAGGTCGGCAGCCAGGTCTCGGGCAATATCGCCAAGCTCTTTGCCGATTTTAATTCCGTCGTCAAAGCCGGCCAGGTGGTGGCGCAGATCGATCCGGCAATTTTTCAGGCGACAGTGACGCAGGCGGAGGGCGACCTGGCCAGCGCGCAGGCCGCACTCGAGCTCGCGCGGGTAAACGCGCAGCGGACGCAGGAGTTGTTCGCGAAGAAGAATTCGTCACAGGCCGATGTCGATCAAGCGATCGCGACGCTGCATCAGGCGGAAGCGAACCTGAAAATCAAACAGGGCGCGCTCGACAAAGCGAAGGCCGATCTCGAGCATTGCACGATCGTCTCGCCGATCGACGGCATCGTGATCTCACGTAACGTCGATGTTGGCCAGACTGTCGCGGCCAGTTTGCAGGCGCCGGTAATCTTCGCGATCGCAAATGATCTCACGAAAATGCAGATCGACTCGAACGTGGCCGAGGCGGACGTCGGGGTCGTCGCGGTTGGTCAGGATGTCGATTTTACCGTCGACGCTTTTCCCGCCCAGACGTTTCACGGCAAAGTCGTGCAGGTGCGCAACGCTCCGATCACAGTGCAAAATGTGGTGACCTACGACACAGTCATCGGCGTAAGCAATCCGGAGCTGAAATTAAAGCCCGGCATGACTGCAAATGTGTCGATCATCGTCGAGCACAAGGAGAACGTGCTGCAAATCAAGAACGCGGCGTTGCGTTATCGTCCGGCAGAGGCAAGCACGGCAACATCCACAATGGGCCGCGCTCGGCCGAGTGGCGGTGGACGCGAGCGACGGGGCGCCCGCACGGTTTACGTTTTCCGTGGCAGCCGCTCGACGCCGGTGCAGATCAAAACTGGAATCAGCGACGGGATTGTGACTGAAGTAATCGAAGGCTTGAGAGAAGGCGACCGGGTTGTGACGGCAGAACTGGCGGCGAAGGAAACAGCGCCGTCTCCGGCAGGTAATCCATTCAGTGGCGGGCCCCGGCGCTTTCCATGACTCCCAGCAACGCAAAAGGGGGATCGAGCACTCCGCGCTCGATGTTAATTCAGGCGGCGAAGCCGCAAATTGTTAGCATCGTCCGCGGAGCGGCCGATCCACCACGATCGAGATGAACAATGGCGCACTCGTTCGGTTAATTGATGTAGAAAAGACATATCACACCGGCGAGGTCGAAGTGCACGCGGTGCGCGGCGTCTCGATTGAAATTCACAATGGCGAGTTTGTCGCGCTCATGGGAGCGAGCGGCTCTGGCAAATCGACGCTCATGAACATTCTCGGCTGCCTCGACCGGCCGAGTGCCGGCCATTACCTCCTCGATGGCGAGGACGTTTCCGCGCTCAATCGCGACCGCCTCGCGGACATTCGAAACCGCAAAATTGGTTTTGTCTTTCAAAACTTTAATCTGCTGCCGCGCACCTCGGCGCGCGAGAACGTGGAGTTGCCGCTGCTGTACGGCAGACATCGCCTAACAAATCCGCAATTGCACGAAAAAGCCGATCGCGTTCTCACGTCGGTCGGTCTGGCGGGTCGCGAAGATCATCATTCGAGCCAGCTTTCCGGCGGCCAGCAACAGCGCGTCGCGATTGCCCGGGCGCTAATTAACGATCCCGAAATCGTGCTTGCAGATGAACCGACCGGTAACCTCGACAGCCGCACGAGCGTCGAGATCATGCAGATGCTCCAGCAGCTCAACGAGCGCGCCATCACCATCGTGATGGTGACGCACGAGCGCGACATCGCGCAATACGCACGCCGGAACGTCGTCATGCGCGACGGCGTCGTGCTCGATGATTTCGCGGTCCAGCAACGGCTCAATGCCGCGATCGAGCTGGGCAAAATTGCAAGGATCGACAAGTGATGAGCACGCTACAAAAAAGATGAGAGTCGGCGCGACCGTGAACGTTGCCTTCCGTGCTTTGCGTCGGAACAAGATGCGCTCGGTTCTGACCGCGCTCGGCATCATCATCGGCGTGGCTGCCGTGATCGCGATGGTTGGGATCGGAAACGGCGCAAAAGCACAGGTGGAAGCGCAAATCGCGAGCCTGGGTGAAAACGTCATCCTGATTTTTTCGGGCAGCACGACAGCAAGCGGAATCCGGACTGGCTGGGGCAGCGCGGGCACGTTGAAAATCGAAGACGCCGAAGCGATCCGCCGCGAAGTGCCGGGTGCGATCGCGGTGAGCGAAGAAGTGGTTTCCACGGCGCAAGTAGCGGCGGGTAACCAGAACTGGTTTACGCGAGTCTTCGGAGAATCGGCCGATTATTTCGATATCCGCCAGTGGTCGCTTGCCGACGGCGCGCCGTTTACGCCGCAGGACGTGCGGAGCGCAAACAAAGTGTGTGTGATCGGCCGCACGACCGCGACGCAGGTTTACGGCAATGAGGATGCCGTCGGGCAGATTTTGCGCATCAAAAACGTGCCGTTCACCGTCACTGGTGTGTTGACGCCGAAAGGATTGAGCACGCAGGGTGTCGATCAGGATGATGTTGTGGTGATGCCCTACACGAGCGCGATGAAGCGCGTCATCGGCGGGACAACGTTGCGTAACATCAATGTGCAGATGGCTGATGCGCGCCAGATCGCGGCCGCGCAACAGCAGATCATCGGCTTGCTTCGGCAACGACATAGCATCCGGCCCGGACGCGACGACGATTTTACCGTGCGCAACCAGCAGGAAATCGCCGAGGCCGCGACCGCGACATCACGGGTGATGACGCTTTTGCTCGGGGCGATCGCCGGCGTATCGCTCGTTGTCGGCGGGATTGGCATCATGAACATCATGCTGGTGAGCGTGACCGAGCGGACACGCGAAATCGGCGTTCGCCTCGCGGTCGGCGCTCACGGCCGCGACATTCTCACCCAATTCCTGATCGAAGCGGTCACCCTCAGCTCGGTCGGCGGCATTGTCGGCATCGTCTTCGGCATCGGCGCGTCGAAGATATTGTCGATCTACGCTCATTGGCCGACGCTCATTTCGATCGGCTCGATTGTGATTGCGTTTCTATTCAGCGCCGCGGTTGGCGTTTTCTTCGGTTTTTATCCGGCGCGCGAAGCCGCCCGTCTCGACCCGATCGAAGCATTGCGCTACGAATAAGTTTTCTGTAGCGGCCGCTGTCCTCAGCGGCAAATTCTCAGCTATGGCTGAACATTCGAAGTTCGAGAAACTGGTCGCCGAAGCGAAAAAGAACATCACCGAGATTTCGCCGGAAGACGCGGCGGCGAAAATGCAGGATCACGCCGCGGTAATTGTCGATGTCCGCGAGAAGGACGAATGGGACGAGGAACACATCCCGCACGCGATTCATCTGAGCCGCGGCACGATCGAGTTCGACATCGAAGAGAAAATTCCCGACCCGAACACGGTGATCATTTGCCATTGCGGCGGTGGCGGACGTTCCGCTCTGGCCGCGGAAAGTTTGCAGAAGATGGGCTACAAAAACGTCCGCTCGATGGCCGGCGGCTTCAAAGCCTGGAAAGCCGCCGGCTTGCCCACGGCGAAGTAGTTAATCGAACGCTCGTTCTGATTGGAGCCGCATCTTAGAGTGGATGCCTTCTCGTAGGCTACTTGCGAGCTGCGGCTCGTTAATGGCGCGGCTTTGAACCGCGGCTTGACTTAGTCGATTGACCAAGTAATCTAGTGACGTGAAGACGGTCCTGATCTCAGAATTCAAAGCGAAATGCATCAGCTTGTTGAAAAACGTGCAGAAAACAAAGCAGCCGCTCGTGGTGACGTTGCGCGGAGAACCGATCGCGCGGGTTGAGCCGATCGTGCCGGAGAAAAAGCAGGTCCGTCTCGGCGCGCTTAAAGGCTGGATGGAAATTAAAGGCGACATCGTTAGCTCGGACATGGAGAAGGATTTCCTCGTCCAGTGAAATACCTTCTCGACACGCACGTCTGGATTTGGAGCCAGGAAGATCCGGGACGATTGGGCAATCGGACACGCCGAGAATTGGCCGACTTGGCTAATGAACGGGCGGTTTCGCCAATCTCGACTTTGGAAATCGCGCGGCTGCTTCATCTCGGCGTGCTGCATTTGAAGCACGCGTTCACGGAATGGCGGACACTTTCGTTCGCCCATCTGCACGCGACGCCGGCTCCGTTCACGCACGAAATCGCCACCGAGGCTTACGAGTTACCCGGGAATTTTCACAAAGATCCAATTGATCGCGTGCTGGTGGCGGCCGCGCGAATCGCCGCTTGCCAGCTCGAAGTTATGCGACGGCTGGGAAGCCGTC
>DASTDG010000253.1:0-3764 GCA_035710475.1 Chthoniobacterales bacterium
CGCATCCACCGTCCGAGGTGGGCGCGCTTGACAAATCGCGCCCGCGGCGATTGACTACTGGCTGGTAACTCTTCCGCGCCAAGGATCGTCTCCTTAGCCGCAGCGAATCTGTCCAATGCGCGGACGCGAGCCACGTTCGGAATTTACGTCAATTCGTTAGGCAAGTTGTCTTAGAAATCCGCAAATTTATGGCGGGACACAGCAAATGGTCGAAGGTGAAGCGCTTCAAAGGAGCGATTGACGCGAAACGCGGCCGAATTTTCAGCAAGTTGTCCAAAGAGATCACGATCGCCGTTAAGGCCGGCGGAGGCGATCCCGATGCCAATCCACGGCTGCGGAGTGCAATTCAGGCGGCGCGAGCGCAAAGCGTGCCCGGCGATAACATCGAACGCGCAATCAAGCGCGGCACCGGCGGGGCGAGCGATGGGGCACAATTGGAAGAAATCACGTATGAAGGCTACGCGCCCGGTGGCGTCGCGATTATCGTCGAGGCAACCACGGAGAACAGAAACCGCACCGCGGCCGAGATTCGCAGCCTCTTCACAAAACACGAGGGCAATCTCGCCTCCTCGGGCAGCGTCTCTTACATGTTTCACAAGAAAGGGCAGATCACCGTCGCGCGCGATTCGATTGATGAGGATCGCCTGTTCGAGCTCGCGCTCGACGCCGGAGCCGAAGAGTTGACAACCGAGGATGATCAGTATGTTATTATCACTTCTCACGATCAGCTCTATGCTGTGGCTGAGGCGCTCAAACGAGCGCGGGTAGCGACCGATGGGCAAAAGTTTACATTTATTCCCGATACCACTGTTCAGGTCGCCGATGAGAACGTGGCGCTCCAGGTGCTGCGATTGTGTGACGCCCTCGAAGAGGATGACGACGTACAAAACGTCTACTCAAATCTAGACATTCCTGACGACGTGTTGGCGAAGTTGCCGGCTTGATAATTTAAAACGGAACACGGTTCCGCGTTGCCGAAACAGGCGACGAATCCGATTCTAACATGAACGAAGAAAACGAAACCCCACCACCGGTGGATACTGAAGCGGCCGCGCCCGAGCAACGCCGTTTTCGGCCCCACCGCCGCCGTTCCCGCCGCCGCTATTACGATCGGGCTGATCGATTCGCTAACGAAAATTCCAACGCCCAGCAGAACAATTCGCCGGGCGAGCTCGGCGCGGGAGAAGCTGTCGAAACGCTAGATCGATCCGCCGAAGGACGGATTCGCGGTGGCGAACAATCAGCCGAAACCAGCGCCGAAAACGGCGAGCCGATCCAAGCGGAACCAGAATTCGGTGAAGGCATCGTTGAGATTTCCGGAAAAGGGTTCGGTTTTCTGCGCGATCCCAAGCGCAACTTCGTGCAAACGCCACAGGACATCTTTGTCACGCCGGACATCGTGCGGCGTTTTGGTCTGCGCGACGGCATGTGGATTTACGGCGAAACCCGACGCGGCAGCCGCGGCCCGCAGTTGACCAAGCTGCTCACCATCAACGGCGAGGATCCAGCCAAGTATCAGGCGCTCAAACCGTTTGAAGAGCTCACGACCATCAATCCGAACAAGCGCATCAAACTCGAGACGGTGCCGGATCGCTACACGACCCGCATCATGGACTTGATGACGCCGCTCGGCATGGGACAGCGCGGCTTGATTGTTGCGCCGCCGCGCACCGGTAAGACGACGTTGCTGCATCACATTGCCGACGCGGTCACTAAAAATCACAAAGACATGCACGTCATCATCCTGCTGGTCGACGAACGGCCGGAGGAAGTCACCGATTTCCGGCGTTCCCATCCGACGGCGGAACTGATGGCCAGCTCGAACGACAGCGATATCAAAAGCCACACGCGTATCGCGCAGCTCGCGATCGAGCGCGCGAAGCGGCTGGTCGAAGCCGGCGAAAACGTGTTTATCTTGCTCGACTCGATCACCCGAACGGCACGCGCGTTTAACAACGCGATGGCCGGCGGCGGCCGCACGATGAGCGGCGGAATCGACGCCCGTGCGATGGAAATTCCGCGCAAGATTTTCGCGGCCGCACGAAATACCGAAGAAGCGGGGTCGCTCACCATTGTTGCGACCGCGCTCATCGAAACCGGCAGCCGCATGGATGAGCTTATTTTCCAGGAGTTCAAAGGCACCGGCAACATGGAGATGGTGCTGGATCGCAAAATCAGCGATCAGCGCATTTATCCGGCGATCGATATATTCCTCTCCGGCACGCGCCGCGAAGAACTGCTCCTTCAGCCATGGGAGCTGGAGAAGATCAATCTCATTCGTCGCGGTCTCGCCGGCCACAAACCGGAAGAAGCCATTCAGCGTCTATTGATGTTCGTGAAGAAATTCCCGACCAACGTCCAGATGCTGAAAGAGATTCCCGGGTGATTCTCTCACAATCGTCGAACTTACGCTGAATTCTCCGCCAGCACGGGAAGTCGAGTGGGAAGTTCTCCCGCCCGAAGAAGAGCAAAGGCGCGCTCAGCTCGAGCCGATTTTTCGCTCGGTCGCGCTGATCATGGATGAGCTGTTGCGTCTCCCCGGGACGAAATTCCGCTTCGGTCTCGATCCGCTGATCGGGCTTTTACCGGGATTGGGCGACACCGCTTCGGCTTTTGTCTCGGCTTTGACTTTGGTTCAGGCGGCGCGACTCGGGGTGCCGAAGATTCTCCTCGCGCGCATGTCGCTCAACATTCTGACCAACGAAATCATCGGCATTATTCCAGGCGTGGGCGATGCGTTTTCCTTTTGGTTCAAATCGAACACGCGTAACTACAATTTGCTTCAGCGGCACATGACGGCGACCCAACGCTCGCGCAATAGCGACTGGATTTTTGTCGCGGTAGTAATCGGTTTGGTGTTCCTGATTGTGTGTGGTGGCTTGCTGGTCAGCTTGCTCGTTTTCAACGAGCTGCTCAAACTGCTCAGCCGCACCTGATTCGTTCCTCGTAAATCTGGTGAATCGTCGATCGCGCGGCGAGATACTCTTCCGTGAACGCCTCGATCGTCTGCCCGTCCATACGTCGGGCGAAGTTTCGCTGTTCCATCACATCTGCCGGTAGTGTCGCAACTGCTCGGTTGTCGTAGCGTCGCAAGACCGATTCGCAGCGACGCAAAAACGCGTAGCTCCGCTTGAGCCTAACAACGTCTGATTCGCTCAACACTCCCGCTTCGTGCAAGCGATCGATTGCGCGCCTCCAATTTGGCTCGAAAATCCCGCCGCGCATTTGCAACGCTTGCACGAGAAACTCTGCTTCAACACTCCCGCCGCTGCCGGTCTTGAAATCGAGAAAGTCGGACCCGCTGCCGCGCTCGCGCCGAATGCGCTGCAGCATATTGTCGATCTTACGGAAAAGATCGACTTCTTTGCCGGCGTTCAGCCAGACGTCGCGGGCAATTTCCATGAAGTTGTTAGCCAACGGTCCAGTGATCGGTCGCGCGCGTGTCAAAGCCTGCAACTCCCACGCCTGCGCGCGGCCGGCGTAGTATTGACGGTAGGTTTCAAGCGAGCACGTGAGCGGGCCCTTTTCGCCTTCCGGCCGTAACCGCGCATCCACGCGCGGCAAATTTCCCGCCGGACTCGGCTGCGCCAGGGCGGACAACAAACTCTGCGGCTGCCGATCGTCGCTCCCGATGAAAAGCACATCCAGGTCTGCGCCATAACTGATCTCTCGGCCTCCAAATTTCCCCATTGCGATCACAGTTAACTCTGCACCATCGAGTATTTCGTTCACAAAAACCAAGCAAGCCTGTGCAAGTGCTGTTT
>DASTDG010000254.1:0-4388 GCA_035710475.1 Chthoniobacterales bacterium
ATCGCGAGATTGCGTGCGCGGATGAGCTCGAGTGTTTCCACCACAATCGAGCCAATCTCCGCGCTGGGTCGGTGCCCGTGGATTTTGATAAGATCGAGGTGGGCGAGACAATCGACGAGGCCGCTCGCCGCGATCTCGCGAACCCGCCGAAAATAATCGGCGTAGATATCGTCGATGTTGCGGCCTTCGAATTGCGCCGCGCCCGCCGGGACGGTGTCGAACATCTGGTCGGCGCGATCCAGAAAATGGACGGACCCGAGGACGAAATCGAGCCGCTCCCAATTTTGCTCGATCCATTTGCGTCCGGCGGCCGAGCTCGCCGGATCGTTATCCAGTTCAATGCCGGCGCGAATTTTCAATTCCGGGTTTTGTTCGCGGAGCCGGTCGATTTCATCGAAGTCCACCCCTTCGTGAAAACGGTCATGGTCGGTGAAAGCGATATCGCTAAGTCCGAGCTTGCGCGCCGCGTCCACCCAGGGCTGCAAAAGTGTTTGCGTGTAGCGCTGTAGGCGATGCGCCTGCGGGTGCGTGTGGTAATCGGAGAAAAGCATTGGTGGATCGTGCTCTCCGAGCGCGATGTTAGCCTAGTCGCCGTAGGCGCATTTGCTCAACATCACCCGCGGAGCGGCTGATCAACCGCGTGCACGCCGTACGACTCATGGCGCGGTCATGATTTTTTGGCGGATGCGCAGTTCGGGATACTGCGGCAGGAAAACATCGACCGCGTAGACTTTGTTTGGCGTGAGCTCACGCGTCGCGATGGGTTCGTTGTATTCGACGTGCTCATGTGGATTGATCAGGACCGTGCCGGGGGCGTCGTTGATGGCGTGATTCTCGGTCCACTTCGTCAGGATCGCTTCGGCTGAATTGCGCAAGTAAATCTCGATGCGCTGGTCGGTGGGGAAATCGAGAGTTACCGGTCGGTTCGATTCGTTGGTCACGGTCAGCTTGATTTGAAGCTGCCGCACTTCCGACAGCTTGACGATTTGTGGCGTGACAAGCAGCTCCAACGCGAGCCCGCGCAGCCGTGGGTCGTGGTATTGCGGGATGGAACGCGAAGAAAAGGGATGAAACAAGCGCCCGAACCAACTCCGTTTCTTTGCCGCGGAAGTTGGCGTTGGTTCCTGGGCGAAAGCGTGTGTCGCGACTGCAGCGAGTAAGACGAGTGGCGCGAGGCTTCGCCTCATGAGCGGGTAAACAGCAAACGTTGCAAATCGTGTCAAACCCTTTATCAATCGCGCGGTGAAGTCGCTCGTTTGCACCCCGCTCGTGCTCGCGACCGCATTTTCGTTCGCTGCGGCGAAAGATCGACATTGCACGTTTCGCGTGCATGTGGAAGCAAACGCGCGCGACACAGCGGTCTTCGCCAGTTCAGTGCGCGCGCAGGTGTCTGGCAGACAAGTGGCGATCGAGCGGTTACCGCGCATCTCCGAACGGGACGTGGTTGCGTTCTATCCCTACAACGCAGGACCGGAAAATTATGGCGCATTGTTGCAACTCGACGATCATGGCCGGATCGCACTCGATGCGCTCAGCATCGAACATCGCGGCAGTTTGCTTTTTGTTTTTGTGAATGGCCGGGCAATCACTCAGATGCAAATCGACAAACGCGTGGCCGATGGGAAGATCTACATTCCTTCCGGCTTGAGCGCCGCGGATATCGATTTGATGAAAAAAGACTGGTCACTGCTCGGCCGGCGCAAACGCTAGCGCGGATGCGGCTCCTCGCCAGCTTGGCTGTCGTTATTGCTCTGGCAATGGCAACTGGAGCAGAAATTCGCCATGACGTTGTCGATCTTGCGTTGCCGACTGATAACGACGCGTTGTTTCACGGCGGCGGGCCCGCATTTTATCAGGCTATCGAGCGCAACTACCGTGGGGTGAAATCGACACCGTGGGAAGGTGGCCAGTATGGTTTCGTACGCGAGCCCCTCCAGACCGCGCGCGGAATTGTTTACACCCGTTTTCACGAGGGCATCGACATTCGTCCATGGCAGCGTGATGCCCGGGGCGAACCGCTCGACACGGTTCGCGCTATCGCGGGCGGAGAAGTGGTCTATGTCAATCTGGCGCCGACGCATTCAGATTACGGAATGTACATTGTGATCGAGCATCGCTGGGACGGCTCAAGCTATTACAGTCTTTACGCGCACCTCCGCGCCGCGAATGTTCGTGCCGGCCAAGAGGTCGCGCGCGGCGAGCAAATCGCGGCGATGGGTTATACCGGCACAGGCATCAATCAGCAGCGCGCTCATTTGCATCTGGAACTCAACTTAATGCTGAGCCGCCATTTCGAATCGTGGTATGAGACGTTTCGAAAAGAGGAACCCAATTACCACGGCCTTTACAATGGCATCAATCTCAAGGGAATGGATATCGCGCGGCTTTATCTCGCGCTAAAGCGTCAGCCCTCGCTGACTATTCCGGAATTCATGGCTGACGAAGAGATCTTTTACAAAGTCGCCCTCCCAAACTCGACGCATTTTGATCTGCTGGAACTGTATCCGTGGTTATTGCGTGAACCGACACGAACCGATATTGGTTCTTGGGAAGTTTCATTCGCGCGATCTGGTTTGCCGCTCGCAGTTCAAGCGCGCGCGCAAGCTGTCGCGCAACCGCAATTAACCTGGGTCAAGCCAGCCACAATTGATTATCGTTCGCTCACCCAGGACTACGTCGCCGGTCGCGGTAAAGGAGCGCATCTGACCAAACGGGGCGCGGAATTGATGCAGCTTCTCATTTGGCCGCGCTGACGCTCAAGTTCGCTGCAACATTTTTCCGAATTCTCTGTCTAACAGTTCAAACTGTTTCCTTTGATCACCGGCTGAACAGAGGCTGTCACGGGGTAAGGGCCGCATGGATTATGCTCGGTTAATGTCTCGATGAGCTCTATCACTCGCCGCCAGTTCCTGAAGATTGGAGCTCTCGCCGCGCCCGCAGCGCTGGGCATCGACGCGCGATTTATCGAGCCGACTGCTCTGCGCGTCCGCGAATTGCCGCTCAATAACTCCGGGAATTGTCGGTTCGTTCATTTCACCGATCTCCACTACAAAGGCGACGCGAAGTACGCGGCCGAAATCGTGCGTGCGATCAACGCGGTTCAGCCGGAGTTTGTTTGCTTCACGGGGGACATTGTCGAGCAACGGCAGTTTGCCGACGCGGCACTCGGCTTCATTCGCGAGATCAAAGCGCCGGTTTATGGCTGCCCGGGAAATCACGAATACTCGAGCGGTATTTCATTCCGCGACTGCGAGGCAGCCTTTGCCGCAACGGGCGGTGCGTGGCTGATGGACCGAAACTTGGTTTTGCCGCAGCATAATCTCGAGATTGTCGGGATGGGAATTGTTGGCCTGAGGGACGTGCCGCCGCTGCCCGCGAGCCGACGCTTATTGCTCATGCATTATCCACGCGTCGCCGATCATCTCGGCGATCGAAAATTCGATCTGATTCTCGCCGGTCACTCGCACGGTGGCCAGGTGCGGCTGCCATTCTGCGGTGCACTGATCCTGCCGCGAGGTGTCGGAAAGTACGATCTCGGCTATTACAAAACGAACGGCGGCCCGTTGCATGTCAGCGCGGGCGTCGGCACTTACGTTTTGCCGATTCGGTTGAATTGCCCGCCGGAAATTACACTAATAACGATCTAATCAGCACGATGTCGGCAGGCGCTGCACGAGTGCGACAGCGTGCGGGATCGCGCCCGCAACAAATCCGAGGCATTCGACCGCGCCACTTGGCTTCCCGGGCAGGGCAATGACCAGTGAAAGATCGACAATCGCAGCGAGACTACGCGATAGAATCGCGTTTGGAGTAATCTTCATCGACTCCGCACGCATCACTTCGCCGAACCCGGGTAGTTCCAGGCGCATGATGCCGCGGATGGCTTCCGGGGTGACATCACGCGCCGCGATTCCAGTTCCGCCTGTCGTCAAGATTAAGCCGCAACCCTGTCGTGCAAACGAGCGGATCGTCTCCTGAATGCGGGGCATATTGTCAGGCACGATTGCCTCGCAAAGAACCTGCCACGCTTGGTTCTGCGCGAACTCCTTTAGCGCCGGTCCCCCAAGGTCTTGATACTCACCGCTGCTCGCACGGTCAGAGATCGTGATAATGCCGACGACAATTTGCATTTCTACCGAGCCGCCCAACGAACAGCGCTGTCAAACATCTCGCTTCGTCTTTTTCAGCAAACGCACCTTTCCGATCTCCATCTCTTTGTCGATGGCCTTGCACATGTCATAAATGGTCAGCAGCGCGACGGCCACGCCGGTGAGAGCTTCCATTTCGACGCCGGTTTGCGCGGTTGTGCGCGCCGTACATGTCACCTCGGCGGCAGCCCGCGAGCTGACGATGTCGATCTTGACTTCGCTGAGCGGAATAGTGTGGCA
>DASTDG010000255.1:0-14512 GCA_035710475.1 Chthoniobacterales bacterium
GCCGCACGCGACGCATCGGCGCAGATGTCGCAGATCTCATCGGAGGTGAAGTAGCCGCAGCGTTTGCACGGCTGAATGGCGCGACGGGTCTCGTTGATCGCGCGCGCGATTTGCTCGGGCGCGTCAGCGCGCGCCTGAATCATCCAGAGCGCAATACGCTCGGCCGAGCGCGGGCCGACACCCGGCATTTGCCGCAATTGCGAAATGAGCTCGCGGAGCGCGGCCGGATATTCCGTTTTTCTCAACATGCGCCTAACCAGAAGGCGTTTCCATCAGTTGCAGCGCGAGTGGCTCCAGTCGCCGCAGATAAAGCTGCAGCGGCGCATCGTCGTCGGCGTCGGGGCCGCGTGCCTTCTGGAATTCGCTATAGGCTTCGGCCCAACGCTTTTCGCGATACAGCACGACACCATTCCAGAAGCAATCGCGCCGAGCAAGATGCTCCGGCTTGGCTTCGGCCGCGAGCCAAAGCGGCTCGTAAATCTCATGTCGCTCCTGCGAATTGACACCGCTCAGAAAGTCGATCGGCCGCGCGACAATTTCGCGGCTGGTTAGCTCAAACGTTTGCGGCCCGATCAAAATCCTCGAGCCGTAAAAACGATTGGCCACGCAAAAACGCCGCGCCAACTCGACCGGTTCGCCGCTCGTAATCAATGCCGGGCGTTCTCCGTCGTGCAAGGGCGCGATGATGACGGTGCCGCTGCTGATGCCGACATGCACATCAGGCTCGCCCGACCTCTCGCCATCACTCTGGGCGCGCGTCGTGCGAAACGCTTGCACCACATCGAGCGCAACGCGCACCGCTTTGTTGCCGTGGTCGTCGTTGCGATCTGGGAAACCGAAGATCGCGACCACGCCTTCCCCATCCGCCGCCTCGACATAGCCACCGGCTTCCAGAACAAGGTCGGTCGCGCGATGAATAAATTTCTCGGTCACCTCGGCAAAGGCTGCCGGTGTCGCTCCATCGGCCAAATCGTACTTGTTCGCGATGTCACAGACGACAATACTCACATCACAGGTCTGCGGCTCATCTTCAAATGGGATCTCGCCCGCGATTAGACGGCCGACTTGTTGCTTGGATAAACGGCCGCCGAAGAAGGACCGCGCTATGAAAGTGCGACTTCGCGTGGTGATCGCCGCCCACCGCTCGCCTGCGGCAAACGCCAGCACAACGGCAAGCATCGACGGCAGCGGCTGAAAGAACGTTCGATACAGAACACACACCCACGCGAGCCCAGCCAACTCAATGAGCAGCGCGAGCACGATCCAGCCTAATCGGCCGCGCCGCGGAGTGGTAAGAGTGAAAGCAGCGACTCCGAACGCGAGCACGCCGGTGAGCAGGTATTGCCAGAAATCAGCAGCTGATTTCGTTGCGCCAAGATCGCGGGAAACGAGCTGCGCGATCGGCCGCTCAATCGGCAGCAACACGCGTGTCGCGTGCAGCACGGCGATAACGCCACCGACCGCGACGGCAATAATCAGTGAGGTGAGCAGCGGCCGTTTCATCGACAATTACGCGTGTGCGCCTGCGTCTGCCACCATCGCGGCGCGCTCGGGATAATATGATTGCACGACCAGTTCGCTCAAAAATTTGTCCGGCGCATCCACCGCCGCGCGATCGAGCGGAAATCTTTTTTGCCCGGTATTTTTGCAGATCAAACTCAGCCCGAACTGAAAATCCTTGAACAGATGCGCGCAGAGATCGGCCATGCTCATGCGCTCGCTCTGTGCACGTTCGACAAGTCGCGCGGTCGCCGGCTCGTCGAAGACAATCTCGATTCCGTGTTCGCGCTGGAACTTGTCCGCAAACGCGCGCACGCCGGCTTCGAGCGCTTTTGCTTCGTGTCTGTTCCCTTCCGCCATTAATCGCTCGAGCACGCGCTGCGGTTCTCGCACAAGATCGACAGTTACGCGCAACTGGCTCACCCCGGACCCGGCGAGGTAATATTTGTAATCGCGGAATAGTTTCTCGAAAACAGTGAGCAAACCGCGCGCTCCGGTTTTCTCCTTGGCGGCGGCTTCGGCGAGCAAGCGTAACGCGTCGTCTTCAAAACTAATCTCGATCCCGTAAGCCCGAAACGCGCGCTCGTATTGTCGGAGCAGGCTGCCCTCCGAATACTTCATGATTTTATAGAGATCGTTCGTGTCGAGGTCTTCGCACACCACGCGGACCGGCAACCGCCCAATGAATTCCGGCTCGAACCCGTATTCAACAAAGTCCTGGGTCGTGACGTGCTGGAACAATTGGTTGTCCATCACCTGCACGGGCTCGGCGCTGAACCCGATCTGTCCCTGGCGGACACGCCGCGCCACCTGCTCCTTGAGTTTCTCAAACGCGCCGCTGACCACGAACAGGATATGGCGCGTGTTGATCGTGTCGCGCTTTGCTTTGCCACGCCTTTGGAACTCAAACGCCGCCTGTAATTGCCCTTGGAGATCATTCATGCTCCGCACCGGCACCTCGGTTTCCTCCATCAACTTGAGCAATGTCGTCTGAACACCGCGGCCGCTCACGTCGCGCCCGATTAAGCTGCCTGCCGCAGCAATCTTGTCGACCTCGTCGATGTAAATGATGCCGAACTGCGCGATGTTCACGTCGCCGTCGGCTTTGTGCACGAGCTCGCGCACGAGATCTTCGACATCGCCCCCCACGTAACCGGTCTCACTGAACTTGGTCGCGTCGGCCTTGACGAACGGCACCTTGATCAAATCGGCGATGTGCTTGATCAAGTAGGTTTTCCCGACGCCGGTCGGGCCGACGAGGATGACGTTCTGCTTGGCGTACTCGGTTTGCTCAGCGCGTTTCGCATCTTCCTTCTCGAGCTGGCGAAGGTATTTGGCGTGATTGTAATGATCGCAGACCGCGATCGAGAGCACCTTTTTCGCTTCGTCCTGCTTGATCACGAACCGGTCGAGGTGCGCCTTGATGTCACGCGGCAGAAAATCGAACTCGAACGGCTGCTTGTCGATCTTCTCCGGCTTCTCCTCGACCTGAGTTTCTGCGACGTCCGGCTGCCCAAACGTCGCGACCGAGACGCGATCGCCGAAGTTCGATTTCATGAACTCGGTGATCTTCGCCTTCAGTTCTTCTGGCGACGGAAATGGCGGTGGATTCTTCTCCATGTGGGGACGACCAAACTGCTCAGACGGCGAAATCTAACACCGACGCTTCCACTGTAAACCTGCGGAGGTCCCGGGATACCCAGGGGCGACCGAGGTGAGTGCGGGGCGTCAGGCTAGCGGCTGGCGGTAGCGTTGGCAGGCGCGCGGCCGGCGAAAATCGCGTCGAGATCGGCGAGGACTTTGGCGGGGCCGAGATATTCTTTGCCGGCGGAGCTGTCGGAAATGACTTTGCCGGTTGCGTCGAGCAGGACGAGACCTGGGATGCTGTCGCCGGCATACTTCCGAACCGCGTCCTTGCCAGCTAGCTTCTGGTAATCGATGGCCGGCCACGGCATGTTCGCTTCGCGGATGTAGCTCTCAAAGGCGAACTGCGATTTATCGAGACTGACGAAAATGATTTCGAACTCGGGGTGCTGCGGCGCGACGCGATTGTAGTAATCGACCAATTGCGGGGTGAACTTGCGACATGGCGCGCACCAATGCGCGGAGAAGTAGAGCGCGATCAATTTCTTTTTCTCGAGGGGCTCGTCATCGAACCGACTCAGGCTGCCATTATGCCAGGAAACGAGATCACCTTTTACCAGCGGTAGGATGGCATTGCCCGTGACCGCTGCCGGCCGAATTGACGCGCGTTGTCGCGCGAGTTGATCTTGATACAGCGTGTCGAATTTGCGCGCCTCTTCGGCTTGTTGCGCGCGCCGCGCCGCATCTGCGGCCAGCTTTTCTTTCGCGGCGGTGGTCTCCTGCGCGCTCGCTGTGTAGGTGCCGCTCTTGAGCGCCAAGATCAAAGTCGAGGCCGCGCCGGCGCGCGTCAGCATCGCTTCCTTACCGGGATCGAGCACGTCGGCGAAATGACGGGTGGCCAATTCCTCCAGCACGGCACGGCTCGAGTAACCGGCGCGCAACATCAGTCCAATCTCATTTGCGGTAAGAGGCGCGGCCGCGGCGTGCCTGCTAAACGTGAGAGAGACGCAGAGGATGCAAAACCACGCTCGCCACATTGATTATGAGGCAGCAGAACATGCGCCAATCGCGTGATTGGACGCTGCTCTTCGTCCGCTTTGCGCCCGCCTTGTGCATCGAGCCGCAGCGCGTACTTTTGCCGGGTGCAGCGCGACCGGGCATTTACGTTTCTCGAGATCGTGCTCGCCATCTTCATTTTGATGTTGCTGCTGTCTCTGGCGGTGCCGAGCCTGCACGGCGTGGTCGCAGATAAACGGCTGCGGACGTCTCTCGATAGCTTCAACGACCTAGTGCGTCAGGCGCAGGAGCGCAGCGTCACGGAGCAGCGTGCCTATTTGATCGTGTGGGGCGAGAAAAGAGTGATGTTGCGCCCGGAAGCGCTGATGAAAGAGGACGAGGCAAAACCGACGGCGGAATACAAGCTGAATGGCTCGGATGCGCTGGCGCTGAGTTTGCCTGCTGCGCTGGTCAAAAAACCACCGGGCGAATGGGTATTCTGGCCCTCGGGGACATGCGAACCGGCGATGGTGAAGTTCCAAGGCGCGGCCGGAACATGGACGGCAAATTACCCCGCCCTCACCTGCCGGGCCGAGCTGACGAATTATGCGGCACGGTAAACAGAGTTGGAGTGTTGGAGTGGTGGAGTTTTGGAGTATTGCAGCCGTTGGTCCGTTGCCTCCACACTCCGATACGCGAAGGCGCCACCGCGCGAGCGGCTTTGCGCTGTATGAAGTGCTGTTGGGCCTGGCGATCTTCGCGATCGGCATTCTCGCGCTCGGGCGCGCAACGCAGGATTGCCTGAACGCCAGCACGCTTAGCGCAACCGAGGACCGCGTTCGTCAGATTTTGGCCAATCGCATGGCCGAGGTCCAAACCAAGCCGGGTCCCCCGGATGCATCGCAAGAATCCAAAATCGACACCGGTTACGGGATTGTGAAGCTTACGCAGAAAAGCGTCCCGGCAGATTTGAAGGACGATCAAAACCGGGTGTTGAGCGGGATTAATTTCGTCACGCTCACCGCACAATGGAATGCCGCCGGTGTAACACAATCGCGCGTCATCGAATTTTATGTCTATCGCTCGGGTTAAACAGGCGCGCTCGCGCGCTTTCACACTTCTAGAGATCACGCTCGCCGTTGCGATTCTCGCTACGATGGCGGTGGCGATCTATCGATTTGTGGAAGCGAACCTCACGTCACTTCGGGTCTCATCCGAAACGACCACAGCCGATGCGCGCTACGGCGGTTTGCGCGATTTGCTCACGGCGCAATGGCAGAGCCTTTCCGGAACGAATGCCGTACTCACTGGCGAGCCGTTCAAATTCAGCGGTCGGCCCCGCGATGAAATCAGATGGACCTGCTCGAGCGGACCCGGGTTGCTGACGCGCTACGCGCCGGGCGATTTCACCGTGGAGATGCGACTTCAGCCGGCGAGCAGCAAAAGCAACCGGCTCGACCTTGGTTTTTTGCGCAAACCGAACGACGACACCGGAGCGTCGAGCGCTGATCAGACGTGGGTGCCGTTAATCCAAAACGTAGCCAGCATGGAGATTCGCTACTTCGATCCGCGGTTTAACGGCTGGGTCGAGCGGTGGAGCGAGGCCGGCCGCTTCCCACGTTTGGTGAAAATTGTCATCGGCCGAACCGACGCCACTGTGCCATGGGAAATGATCATCCCGCTCGGTCGAACGCCGTATTAGAAGATCGTATGTCTCTATTAAATCCGAGATCCGAAATCGGAAATCCGAAATCGAGGTCGGGTGCTGCGCTGATGCTGGCATTATGGGCGCTGTTTCTCTTGAGCGCGATGATCATTTCGTGGGCGCTCGACATCCATTCGCAATTGACGCTTTCCGGAAATGCGAATCGAACGTTGGAGGCGGAAGCCCTAGCCTGTTCGGGCGCGGAGATCGCGACGCATCCCGCCGTCAATCCCGGCTCGCCCAATCTTCAGCGCAAGATCGACAATCGTAAAAGTTTCGACGCACGGATCACCGGCGAGGGCGGCCGCTTGAATTTGAATTGGCTGCTGGCTGGCGAAGACCTGAACCGGGTAGATATTTTGCGGCGCTATTTGGACAACAAAGGAATCGAGCTCAACGACCGCGATGCGATGATGGATGCGTTGCTCGATTGGGTCGAGCCAGACACCGGGTTACATCGGCTGAACGCGCCTCCAGAGACTGACGATTATCATCCACGCCACGCGCCACTCACGCGTCTCGAAGAGCTCAAGCAGGTGAAGGGCTGGGCCGATTTCACATCGCAGCCGAATTGGGACGATGATTTCACCCTGAACAGCTCCGGCCCGATCGATCTGGCCTGGGCGACACGCGCTGTGCTCCTCGCGCTCCCCGGAATGACGCCGGACCTCGTCGATCGTTTTTTATCCGTCCGTCGCGGCCCCGATGGGATCGACGGCACGGCTGACGACGCTCCGTTCAAGGGCATTGAGGACGCGCGCGCGGCGCTTGGGTTTTCCCAGCAGCAATTTGCGCAGTTGGCTCCGCTGGTCACGTTCAAAGATCCCGTGCTGCGAATCGTTAGTGTGGGGAGATCAAGTGAGGTAAGCCGGGTCGTGCAGATGGTGATCCGCCGGGCGGACAATGTTAATGTCCCACAACTGATTACCTGGAAGGAGTTTTGACATCGAAGCTGAGTCGAGATCCGTTTTCATCGTTCCGACAGCTCACGGCTGGAATCTGTTGCGTCCGGCTGGTCCCAACCGCCAGTGGAATGTGCTCAGGCTCCACAATATTGCTGAAGCGGTTCCGTTGCTGAGCGCGGAAGACGAGGTCGTACTCGGACTGCCGGTCGGCGCCGTGCTGGCGCAGCGTTTTTGCTTGCCGACGGTCGATGCGAGCGAGTTTCCCGAGATGGTGCGCATTCAGATGGAAAAGGTGCTGCCGTTTTCAGCCGATGAAGTGACGACCGATTTCGAGCTGATCGAGCAAAACGGCAACGAAAGCGTGATTTCAGCCGTGGCAGTGCGTAACGCGCAACTGGCCGAAATCGCCGGGCCCTTGCTCGAGCGCGGTTTTATTCCGCGGCAGGTGACAGTGTACGCGGCGCAACGCGCCAGCACGTACGCACCGCGGGGCAATGCGCTTCTGATTTATCCGGAAGGCGAAACGCTGGTATCGGCTGTAACCGAGAACGGCAAGCTGAGTCTCACCCGGACGCTGGACGGCACCGCGCCTGAGCAGTTGCGCACGGAACTGCCGCAGCTTGCGCTCAGCGCCGAGCTCCAGGGCATCAGCTCGTCGTTTCCGAATGTGTTGCTGGACGAAACCTGTTATGAGATGCGCGATACGATTGAGAAGATCGTCGCCAGTGCCCCGGATATCGTCGGCTTGGAAACACCGCCTGCGCCGGTCAAACTCAACCTCCTGCCGGAAAGCTGGCGGCAACGCCGCGCGCAATTGGCCCGGCGCGGCGAATTGCGGAAACGGCTGCTCTGGGTCGGGGGCGCATATGTCGGCTCCTTTCTCCTTCTGCTCGTCTATCTCATTGCGATGCGTGCCACGATTGGCTACTTCAATTCCGCAATCGCGCGCGATGCGCCGAAGACGCAGTTCGTTCGCGCGACAGAAGCGAACTGGAAGGCGCTCGCGCCAGCGATCGATCCTCGCTATTATCCAGTCGAGATTCTACTGCACCTGTTCGAGAGCTTGCCATCGGGAGATGTCCGAATCACGACCTACAACCAGTCGGCCCGGCAAATCTCCGTAGAAGGCGAGGCGAATTCCCCCGCCCTGGCCTACCAGTTCATCGAGAAAATCAAGAAAAACGCGAACTTCCAGATTTTGCAATTCGATATGGGCGCGCCGCGCATTTTGCCAAACAACCACGCGCAGTTTCGGATCGAGGGACGACCACGATGACACTGGCTTGGTATGAACGAATGAGCGGCCGGGAACGCCTTCTGGCATGGATCGTGGCTGGAACGGTGTTTCTGCTGTTGAACGTGTTTCTGTGGAGTTGGCTGCTGGGTGCAATCAGGCGCGCCCATACTGACCTCGCGAGTCGCCGAGCCGCCCGTGCGCAGCAGACAGTCTACGCGCGCGAGCGTTCGCTGTGGGAAAAACGCGACCAATGGCTACGGCAGCATCAGCCAATAATGAAGAGTGCGGCGGAAGCGTCCACTTTGCTCGACCAGGTCAAACAGATCGCTGGGAAGTACAATATTCTCGTAGAAAATCCGGCGATCGGTTCAGGCGAAACAACCCCCTATCACCAAACCGTGTTCGCCTCAATCGAAACAAAATGTCCCTGGCCGGCACTCGTCCATTTTCTCTACGACCTGCAACAACCGGAGTCGTTCCTTGTGTTCGAAACCGTGAACCTGGCCGTCGACACTGGCGATCCGACGCTGATGCATGGGAAATTCAAAATTGCGCGCTGGTTCGCTCCGGCGCAGCGTCCGAAGCCTTCCTCATGAGACCCGCACGATTGTCGCCGAACCCGCCTTCGGCGGGCAGCTCCTTCAATGCCGGCGAAGATAACTCATATTTAAAAGGAACAGGAAGGAGCTTCGCGAGCCAGCCAGTTGGTTCAATCGGCTGCCGCCACGCCGCGCTTTGCGGGCCGATCCTGTGCGCGGTGATCTTCGTATTCATCGCCGCCAGCGCCGTTGTCGGGGAAGACGAATTGCCAAAGCGCGTCGGCTTCGAGCGTTACCAGCTAATGCTAAAACAGCCGCTGTTTGCGGTTGCTACGGCAGCCGCACCGATGCCGACGGCCACTCCGAATTTTGCGAAGGACCTTTATGTCGCCAACGCTGCGCATTTGCCGGATGGCGACACGGTGACGATCGCTTCCAGTGCCGATCCGAATTTCAAAAAATACTTGTCGACCAAAGCGCCGGTTGACGGCTACGGCATCGCGAGCATTGAATGGTCGGAGAAAGTTGGTGCGACTAAAGTGACGATCAGCAAAGACGGGCAATTTGCCACACTCACTTTCAATGAAGCATTGCTCTCGCAACGACCGAGCACACCGGGTGTGCCTGCGCCAGTTCCGAATGTGCCGATGCCGAACGTCCCCCAACCTGCACAGCCGAATCTGCCTGGCCGCACCCGCACGCCTCACATCCGCGGTATGATACCGCGGTATCCCACTCCCGCTACACGGCCCAACGCTGTGCCGCCCTCGGAACAGTAATTGTCGATCTTTAGCTCGGCGCGCTTAATCGCCCCAATCGTCGTCGCCCGTGTCGGGGAGATGGTCTGGTCCGGGGGAAAACAGGTCGTAGCCGTTTGGATTTTTCGTTCCCGGACAGCGATAAACATAATTGTTTTGCCACGGGTCTTTCGGCATTTGCGAATAGAGCTGGTACCACCGCACCGGCCGCGGATCGGTCGTCGGCTGAGTGACCAGCGCCTGCAAACCTTGCTCCGTCGTGGGGAAGAACCCGTTCATGCTTTCGTAGACCTTCAGCTGCGTATTGATCCCCTGAACGTCCGCGGCCACGCGGACGTGTCGCGAATACTCCACGTTGCCGCCCAGCTTGTAGATCGCCGCCCCGAGCAAAAGCGCGATGATGGTCACGACCAGCATGATCTCGAGCAGGGTGAAACCCCCTTTCGCCTTGGTTGTTCTGGACGTCATGGGTCGAAGCTCAGACCGCGCAGCCGCGTTTTGCGTTCAATTTATCGGCTCGGCCGCAGGATGTAATCAGATTTATCCCAAAGGTATTTCATTTGGATCTGCGTCGCGCGAACCGCCGATGGCGCGGTTCCCGCCGCGTTCGCGATCGTCAGTTCATTGTCGCCAGCTTTTAAAGCCGACGCCGGCACGGTTTTCTGCGCGCGCAGCCAGCCGGTATAACGAAAATGCATTTGGCTGACGAGCGCTTCCATTTCACCGCGATATGCCGGATCGGCCAACTCCGGCAGCATCAATGTCGCCGGTCCGATGTTCTGGCCGTTCAAGTACACCTCGGGAGGCGCATCAATGCGCGCACTCGCCACCTCGAATGTGACCAAGGCGATGAGTGGCTGCCGTTCGATGCCGAACCGAAATGTGGCGCCATCGTCAATCCGCGCGCCGAGTTGGATCGTTTCCGCCGCCAGAGTCGCTGTCACCGTGCCGAATTTCTCCATGTCCTGTTCTGGCGCTTGCAACGGCGGCATGGCCGCAAATGTTTCCAAAGCTACACGTCGATGCTCCGTGTTAACAGGATGCACAGTTTTGCTGTTCTTCATCCAGTCGAGATACGCGGCGCGCACAGTTTTGCCGTCGCCGGGGACGACAACGTCGATCGCGCCAACTTCCTGCATCGGAATGACGACTGACTCGGAATTGGGCAGATCAATTCCGGATCCCAGATCGCCGGAATGCGAAATTTCCGCGCCGGACTGTGCTCGAGTGATTAACTGCGGATGGGCGTCCGGTTTGTCGTCAAAGAACAGCCGAAACAACAAATTCGAATAGCTTCCGCCAGGATGCGCCAGCTCGATGTGAAAGAGCGTGTTCGCCGCGCTGCCCTTGTCGCCATGCGCCGGCACCATCGTCACCGCCTTGACCCAATTGGGCGCGCTTTGCGTCGGGGACTTGACGTTTGCATTCTGGCGCAAATCCAGCCATGCGCTTGCCATCATCGATTGGTGTCGCGGTGCAGGTCGAGCAGCTGGCTGCATCGCAGTTGTCGATCTTGGTTCGCCGGTCGTTAGGCTAGGCGCTGGATTTGGCTTCGAGGTTGCTATTTCGATCGTCGGCTCGCCACGGTTCAGCGCAATTTCGACCGTCGGAGTACCGCCATCTTTCGGCAATTCCACGGTCGGACTGCCACCGTCTCTCGGAACTTCCACCGTCGGCTCGACCCGGGCGCGTCTTGCCACCGGTGCGTAGTCGTCGTGCGCGGACATTAGCACGACGTCCTGCGCGTAGAGAAGAGATGCCGCCGCGATACCAAATGCGAGCGCGGAGGCGCGGACAAACATCTGGGCTGTGAGAATATCGTAGTTTTAGTGTGGCCGCAACTGCAAGCTGTGCGTCATTTCGAACACGGCCGAGAGAATGCTCCAGACCACCGCGCCGACGAGCACCGCGATCACGGCGATGATCGCAATCGGCAGCATCGTGGAAATGAACACCATCGTCCGGTCTAGCTCGCGCTCATAAACGTCGGCGATCGTCTGCAGCGCTTCGGCAAAACGCCCCGTCTGCTCGCCCACCGCCATCATGTCGGTAAACAAATGGGGGAAAAGCTGCTGTGCGCTCAACGCTGCCGACAACGTAGCGCCGTCGATCACGGCGCGCCGCGCCTCAGCGAGTTTTGATTCCAAATACCGGTTGCCGGCGATCTCACTCACCAAGTCGAGCGCGCGCAACAGCGGAATGCCGTTCTCGATCAACGTGCCGAGCGTTCGCGAAAACTGGGCATAATAGCCGTGGCGTCGCACCCGTCCGTAGGCCGGGATGCGCAACCGAAATCGGTCCCATGCAATGCGTCCCTCGTCATTGCGAATAAAAGCACGCAACGCAACGACCGCGCCGATGACGATCAATAAACCGAGCCACCAATATGTCACGACCGCATGATGGACGCCGAGCAAAATCCGTGTCGGCAGTGGCAACGCGCCGCCAGTTTGCGCCATGAAACCGGTCAATTGCGGCACGAGATAAGTCACGAACACCACTACGAGCGCGCTGCCCGCAACGGCGAGCGCCGCTGGGTAAATCAGCGCTTGCTGAATGCGGTCGCGTAGAATTTTTGCCTGCATCAGATGTTTAACCAGGCGCAGCAAGATCTCCGGCAGCGCCCCGCTGGCTTCACCGGCCGCGACCAAGTTCACGTAAAGCGGCGGAAACACTCGTCGAAAATCCCGCAGCGCTTGCGAAAAACTGCGGCCATCAACCAGCGCCTGGTGCAACGTGTGCGTCATCTGCTCAAGTCGGGGCTGTTTCAATCGCTTTTCCAGAACCGACAACGCTTCATCGAGTGTCATGCCGGCCTGGAGTAAATGCGCGAGCTGTTCGGTAAACACGAGCACCTGGCCGTGTGGAATTTTCAGTTGCTGTGCTGGTGTCGCCGCTACGGGCCGCGGCGCGGCAGCGCGCAGACGGCTCGGCTTTTCACGGTCGGCGATTTTCCCCGCCGCATCGACCGGCTCGATGCGGATCGGAATACACTGTTTTTGCTCGATCTGACGGATCGCCATGCTGCGATCGGCGCAATCCAAAACGCCCTCGACCAAAGCGCCACGCGCGTCACGGGCTCGATAAGCAAACTGCGGCATCGCCGGAGAGATTACGTCGAAATCTCAAGCGCGAAAGTGATGCGGGCAGATCATGGCAAATTCCTGATGCTAATTGGCATAAATGATGCAGACAAAACAGCCAGATGAGATCGTTGGCCCTCGGCGTGCTGCTCGGTCTTGCACTCACCGTGCAAGCATTCGCAATCATCCGTTCGCCCTTTCCGGCGAAGCCGATGCCGCCATCTCGCGGTCACGTCGTCGTTATCGATGACGACGCGAAGCTGCAGGGCACCGTCACAGCGCCCAAGTAGCTCGCGTACTGTAGCGCGACGCTGTCTACCCGGCACCGCGGTGCCAGCGCAATGTTTCTCTCTTTGCGACAAGTCATTTTGATGCAGCGGTTCGCATCCGCTGGATTGACTTTGCCGGTCGAAATCGGCACAAGAAACGCGGACGCGACGTCATGAAAGCATCTATTGTGATCTCGGTGCTTTTCGCGGCAGTCGCGCTGGCGGACGATTTCAAGACAACGACCGGCCAGGAATACAAGAACGTTACGGTCTCGCGCATCGAGCCCGACGGCTTGGTGGTGGTGGCGTCCTACGGCATTATCAAGATTCCGTTCAAAGAGCTCCCGAACGAAGTCCAGGAGAAATATCACTACGATCTAGCCGCAGCGGAGAAATTCGCGGCTCAAACTGCGACCGATCAGCACGCTCTTTATCTCCAGACGAAGGAAGCGAAGGAAAGACGGCAGCGAGAACTCGAAGCGACTCTAAAAGCTCAGCCGACGGCAGCGCAAGCAGCATCGACGCCGCGGGCGCCGACACCGAAGGGTTTCTCTCCGCTGCGGCAAATCATCGCGGATGAGCATCCCGCAACTGCCATGACCGCCCTGTACGGAACGATACGCCAAGTTCTGGATGACGGACTTTTGGTCAGGGTTCACGAAACGAAGCTGATCGGCCCCGAACGCCTGCCTGGAGGCGCGATCATTTTCTTACCCGGAACGTTTGTTGACCGTTTTTACGACGGCGACCGAATCCAAGTCATCGGCACATTTGTCGGCACATATCAATACGGATCTGTGATCGGTGCAAAGCGGACTGCGCGCGCGATGCAGGTTCGCGAGATTCACAAGCTCGTCGAATTTCCGCCGAATCTGAGATGAAAAACCCCGGTCAGTCTGCGCATCGTTCACATAAACGATCGATCGCCTGAGGCTCTTCGCAAAGTGAGATGGATCATCTTCTGGCTGATCATCAACTCAGCCATTGGCTATCTTGTCGGCAAACCCAAAGACCGCGCGGACGTTGCTGTTCTTCTCTCGATTCTTCTAGGAGCCATCGGCTGGCTCATCGCCCGCGCTTCTACCAGCCGCGAACATTCGGAAATGCCCATTCTGCGCCGAGCCGATTAAGGTCGAAGCGCGTGTGTGCCGCCACTGCGGCAGAGAAGTCGCGCGGACCTAAGCGCGGTCGCCCCCGAAAGAATAGGCGACTATCATTCGCCCGTCCGAATTTGTCAGCTACTTGTCAACTTTGTCGACTCATTCCCTCAGTTCATAGACAGGCGGGGGCGGGAATCGAACCCGCGAATAGCGGTTTTGCAGACCGCGACCTTACCACTTGGCTACCCCGCCGCGTCGGAACGAGAGTCGAAATATCAGTGTAGCGGCGCTTGTATCAAGCGCCGAACTAAATTAAACAGGCCATCGCCGCGGCCCCCGCACCACAACGTGACGCTCCACTCGAACGAACTCTTCGCACGCGCACAGAAACGCATACCCGGCGGCGTCAACTCACCCGTGCGCGCCTTCCGCAATGTTGGCGGCGAGCCGTTCTTCGTGGCGCGCGCGGCGGGCGCAAAAGTGTGGGACGTGGACGGCAATGAGTACATCGATTACGTCGGCAGTTGGGGCCCAGCCATCCTTGGTCATGCGCCCAAAGTCGTCATTGATGCAGTCCGCGAAGCAGCGACTCGCGGATTAAGCTTCGGTATTCCAAATCCGTTGGAAGTTGAATTGGCGGAACTGATCTGCACGTCGATGTCGTCCATTGAGAAGGTGCGCATGGTCAACAGCGGCACCGAAGCCACCATGTCATGCATCCGGCTGGCCCGCGCGTTTACCGGGCGCGACAAGATCATCAAGTTCGACGGTTGTTATCACGGGCACGCCGACGCCTTGCTTGTCAAATCCGGTAGCGGCGCGCTCACGCACGGGCG
>DASTDG010000256.1:0-4401 GCA_035710475.1 Chthoniobacterales bacterium
CTCGGTTTCGCGCAGGGCCACTTTGCGGATTTCGATGCCGCCGCGCGGGTGACGCAGATCGGCCGCGATTTGTTACGCAAGATGATCGATTGGCTGAGCGCCCACGGCGCACAGGTCATTGAGGTCGATACCGACGGAATCTACTTCATGCCGCCCGACGAGATGGAGATAAACGAATTGCAGAACGGTCTCGCCAAAGAGCTGCCGCAGGGAATCGACATTGAATTCGACGAACGGTTCGAAGCGATGTTCAGCTACAAGGCGAAGAATTACGCGCTGCTGACCAAAAACGGCGACGTGATCATCAAAGGCGGCGCACTCAAATCGCGCGGCCTCGAAAAATTCCAGCGCGTTTTTCTGGAGGAGATGATCAAGCTTATCATGGAAGAAAGGCCAGCGGCGATCGTCGATCTTCGGAACAAATTCGAGAGAAAGATTCGAAATCGGGAATGGAAGATCGACATGTTGATGAAGACCGACACGCTCCAGGATTCGCTCGACAAATATCGGGCGAAGATCGCCGGCTCGGCGCGCAACCGCGCCGCCGCCTACGAGCTCGCCCTGGCCAGCGGCCGCAGCTACAAACCCGGCGACCAGATAAGCTATTATATTAAGAGCACGCCGAAAAAGGTGCCCGCCTACGAAGCCGCCAAGCTCGCCAGCGACTTCGATCCGCAAAACCGCGACGAAAACATCGATTACTACGTCGCCAAGCTAGACGAGCTCGTGAAAAAATTTGCTTCGGTTAGCACTAACACCGAACAAAAACCTCTAAATCTATAGCGATGCAACATCGTCCTAACGTTTTGTCGACATATCGTTTATGTGATATGTCGCTTGCATGCTGACTCTGTTGCGGATTGAGTGCTTTCGGGGTCTCAAGGATCTTTCATTCCAGCCGCTATCCCGAATAAATGTCCTGACAGGCTTCAACAATTCAGGGAAAACGACCGTCCTCGAGGCATTATACCTTCTATTCGCCACCCAGGAGCAGCTTGGAAATTATCCGAACGTGTTTCGGAGTGCGCAAACGGACCAGGCTGAACGATACGAGCATTTCTGGCGATGGCTTTTGCCAGATGGAGACCTCGATAAAGAAGCTCAGCTTCATGTGATCACCGATAATAAAAAAAGGCTAGGGATCATTGTTAAGCGACATCAGCAACAGCGCGGAACTTTGACAGTTCAATTTCTCGACTCCTCGCGTGGGAGTATCAGTTGGTCCGTTGCCGGACACCATTAGGCGCGCTTCAAGAAAGACCTTGGCCGCGAATGGAGTTCTTTTCCCCCCGAATGACGGACCCGGTCCTCGATGCCGAACAATATAATAAAGTACAATTGATCGGCGGCGGCGAGGAAAGGCTCCTCGATCTGATGCGCGTAGTTGAACCGAGGCTGAAAAAGCTGCGCTACGCTAAGGTCACCAAGCAGCCGCTTCTTTATGCCGATATCGGACTGCAAGCGCTTATCCCAGCTTCGCAAATGGGTCACGCTTTTTGCCGAATGCTCACGCTGTACATGGAAATGCTCGTGACAGAAGCGGAAATCCTATTGATCGATGAAATCGAAAATGGCCTGCATCACAGCGTTTATGAAAACGTCTGGAAAGGAATAGGGGCACTTGCTTGGAGTGAGAATATTCAAGTCTTCGTGACCACTCACAGTGAAGAATGTGTCAACGCAGCCGCGAAGGCCGCAAAACGTGGCGACGAGCACGGCTTTTCCCGCCACCGGCTTCAGCAATTCCAAAACGAAATTGTCGTAAACACGTCACAAGAAATCTTTGGAGAGACCATACCGGCCAAGGTGGGAGAAATTATGCGACGATCAAAAACCACAGATACTGAGAAAGGTGACGAAGAGAAATAACGAAGTGATGAAACATATTTTTGCATTCCAGCTTGGAATTATCTTGGTTACATCTTTCAGCGTCGCGCTTTCGCCGGCCGAAGAAAATGACCATGCCGACATCAAAGCGGAAGTCGCAAAACGCCACGATGAGGCGGTGAAGCGGTTGCAGGATTGGATCGGGCAGGTGTCGATCGCGGCGGAGGACCGCGGCTATCCTGAAGGCGCGGAGTACATGGCCAAGCTCGCGCGCGACGCGGGATTTCAGCAGGCGAACGTGATCAACACCGATGGCAAGCCCGGCGTGTTCGCGACGCTCGATGCGGGCGCGGCGAAAACGATCGGGCTTTATTTCATGTATGACGTGAAGCAGTTCGATCCGGCGGAGTGGACCTCGCCGCCAACGGAAGCGCGTCTGGTCGACAAACCGCCGCTCGGAAAAGTGATTATCGGCCGCGGCGCGGTAAACCAGAAGGGGCCGGAAGCGGCGTTCCTCGCAGCGCTGCATGCGATTCGCGGCGCGGGCGACAAGATGCCCGTGAATCTGGCGATGGTAGCGGAAGGCGAGGAAGAAGTCGGTTCGCCACACATTCCGCAACTCGTTAGGCGACCAGAAGTGCTGGCCGCGCTGAAAAAATGTGTCGGCGTGTTCATGCCGTCGGCGGTGCAAGATTTGGATGGCGTCGTGACGGTGAACCTCGGCTCGAAGGGGGTGGTCGAGCTCGAGCTGGTGTCGATCGGTGAAAAATGGGGGCGGGGACCGGCCAAAGACATTCACTCGTCGCTCAAGGCGATGGTCGACAGTCCGGCCTGGCATTTGGTCAAGGCACTCGACACGCTCGTGTCTGACGACGGCAACGAAATCAAGATCGACAATTACCCGAAGCCGCGACCGTTGAGCACGGATGAAAAGGAGATGATCGCCAAGGTTTCGCAGGTGCGGAGCGAAGCGCAGGCGAAAAAGCTGTTTAGCGTGCAGCACTGGATTAACGATCTGCCGTGGCAACAGGCCAACGAACGACTCGAATCGCAGCCGACTGCTAACATTGAAGGACTGGTCGGCGGCTATACGGGCGCGGGCGGCAAGACTGTGTTACCGCACAAAGCGGTAGCGAAAATGGATTTTCGTCTTGTGCCAGACATGAAAGCGGCCGACGCGCTCGCGGCGTTGAAAGCGCATCTGGCGAAGCGCGGTTTCGGCGACATCGAAGTGAACATGACCGGCGGCTATGATCCAACGAGCACCTCGGCCGACTCGGCGCTGATCAAAGCGCAGGTCGCGGCCTACAAACAATTCGGGATCGATCCGCTGTTCTGGCCGCGCAACGCTGGCTCGTATCCCGGTTACGTGTTCACCGGCGAACCGCTCAAGCTCGCAGCCGGCCATTTTGGCCTGGGACACGGCAGCGGTGCACACGCACCGGACGAATATTACATCATCGAATCCACCAACCCGAAGATCCAGAGCTTCGACGGCACCGTTATGTCGTTCGTGGAATATCTCTACGAATTGGCGAAGTGATGACCGACAAATCAGCCGCCGTTGTTAGCCAAGATGAAGGGCGCGTGCTGCGCGCGTTTGGCGAAGAAGTCACCATTCTTCTCGATGGTGAACGGACCGGCGGCAAACTGACCGCCTGGACAGAGATCACGCCGCCGGGTGGCGGGCCGCCGCCGCATTACCATTCGATCGAGGACGAAACATTTCACGTCATCGAAGGCCGCGTGGCATTTCTAGTCGACGGTAGCTGGCGGGAAGTCGTGACCGGCGGGTCGGCGTTCATGCCGCGCGGTGTGATCCACACCTTCAAGAACGTCGGCGATCAGCCGTCGCGCATCTTGATCATGACCTCGCCTGCCGGCTTCGAGAAATTCTTCGCCCGCTGCGCGGATGAATTTGCAAATGCCGGTGGGCCCGACATGTCGCGCATCGTTCAGATTGGCGCCGAGCACGGCATTCATTTTCTCCAGCAGTAAGCTCTCGTTTAGCCGTTGCCGGTTTAAGTGGAATGTGAGATCAGCCGCAATCCGCAAATGTTCGTAGCAAAGGCCGCTGGATACCTATAGCTATGAGCAACGTATGACCCTCGTCGTTGGCGCGACCGGAATGTTGGGTGGTGAAATCTGCCGTCGCCTTTTGGCTGCCGGTAAATCGGTTCGCGCCCTGGTGCGATCAACATCTGATCCGGTGAAGAGGCAAAACTTGGAGAGGCTCGGAGCAGAGTTAATGGAGGGCGACCTCAAGGACCGCTCATCGTTGGATCGTGCATGTCGCGGCGCGGCAGCTGTGCTCAGCACTCCGACAGCCATCGGTTCGAAACGCGAAGGCGATACATTTCAAAGTGTCGACCTAAACGGGCAAATGCAGCTGGTCGATGCCGCGCGCGCTGCCAATGCCGAGCGTTTCATCTTCATTTCCGTGTCAAAGGGCATCGGCGAAAGCGGCAACCCGCTCATTGAAGCGAAACGCGCAGTCGAGAAACACCTTCGGGAAAGCGGGCTCGTTTACACTATCGTGCGACCGAGTTTCTTCATGGAAATCTGGCTCAGTTC
>DASTDG010000257.1:0-2457 GCA_035710475.1 Chthoniobacterales bacterium
TCGATTCCGTTTTCCACTCCAAGTTTCGCCAACCGCAAGACCTGACTGTCGATCTTATCGGGTATACCGATTTGCCGCAGCGTCGATTCGTCCGCGCTGGTCAGCACAGTGACGCCCAGGATCAACAATTTGTTTTTTCCCGCCGCCACCGCCGCGCGAATCATTTCAGCGCCGCCGCTCAAGTGAATCGTTAGCATCTGCACCCCGAGATGGCTCGCTGATTCGACTGCTCTCGCAACCGTGGTCGGAATATCGTGCAGCTTGAGATCGAGCCAAACCATTGCGCCTTTGGCCCGAACCGCCTTGACCATTTCCGGCCCCTCAGCGGTGTAGAGTTGCAGGCCGATCTTGAAAAACGAAATCTGTCCGCGCAGTTGCTCGACTAGATTGAGCGCGCGCTCTTTTGTCGGTACGTCGAGCGCAACGATGATCTTCTCGTTCGTCATTTCGAGCAGTTAGAGAGTCCTCGACTTCGCTCGGAATGACAGAAAAATTGCGCGTCATGCAAGTGCTCGCGCCGGCGAAGATAAATTTGTCGCTCAAAATCCTCGGCCGGCGCGATGACGGTTTTCACGAAATCGAGACGCTGATCGCGCCGATTTCGTTTTACGACAAGATCGACATCGCGCGCCAGCCGCGCTGGATCGATTTCAGTTGCGACGAACCGACTTTGCCGACCAGCGACGATAACCTGGTCGTCCGCGCCGCAAAAATTTTCTTCGAACACACGAAGATCAAAAGCGGCGTGTCGATCAAGCTGCGGAAGAAAATTCCGCATGGAGCCGGCCTCGGCGGCGGGAGCAGCGACGCCGCCGCAACGTTGCTCGCACTTAACCAGCTTTTCGAGGTGAAATTACCCCCAGCTGAACTGGCGAAACTTGGGGGAACAATCGGGTCGGACATTCCTTTCTTTCTCTTTGGATCGGCCGCACTCTGCACAGGCCGGGGCGAAATTGTCATGCCGGTGAAGCTGACAGGGAGATTATCGATCTTGCTGTTGAAGCCCGCGTTTGCAGTATCGAGCGCGTGGGCGTATTCGCGCTGGCAAAGCTCGCGCCAAATTGCCGGCGTTCCTTACGAGCCGCTGGAGTTCGCCGGCCAAGCATTCGTCAACGATTTAGAGCCGCCGGTATTTGAAAAGTTTATTTTCCTCGCCCAGCTCAAAATGTGGCTGCTGAAACAGCCGCAAGTTGGCGCGGCCTTGATGTCAGGATCCGGGTCAACCGTCTTCGCCGTGCTGCGCGAAAATGTAGATGTCGGTCTTCTCGCCAGCCGCGCACGCGCAGAGGTCGATTCCCAGCTGTGGACCTGCGCGTGCGAGACGCTGTGATTCTGGGGAGCGCACGCGTCTCGCGTGCTGGTTTCGGCCTCGGGCCGAAACGAATTTTGCTTTGAATTCCAGCACATCGAACAATCACGCGCAGAGATAAAGTTCGCGATCGCGAGGACACGCTCGCCAACACGCGAGACGCGCGCTACCCAGAGATGCGCGATCACGCGCGCGATGATCACTCGCCCGCGCTTCGGCGCAAGCTCGCGCGCGCGTATTCGCGGTTCAGCTTGGCGATGAAACTGGCGCTGATCTCAGCCGGGCAAACCGCTTCGCATTCGTAAGTATTCGTGCAATTGCCGAAACCTTCGCGGTCCATTGCGTGCACGATCTTCACCACGCGCCTGGCGCGCTCCGGCTGACCCTGCGGCAGCGAAGCCAGGTGCGAAACTTTTGCGGCAGCGAAAAGCATCGCCGATCCATTCGGACACGCCGCCGCGCATGCCCCGCATCCGATGCACGCGGCTGCTTCCATGGCAACGTCAGCATCGGTTTTGGAGACCAAAATCGAATTCGCCTCCGGTGCCGAGCCCGCGCGCGCGGAAATGAACCCGCCGGCTTGCACGATGCGATCAAGTGCGCTGCGATCGACGACGAGATCTTTGATCACTGGGAATGATCTGACCCGAAACGGTTCGATTACAATGGTTTCGCGGTCGCGGAATTTGCGCATGTAAAGCTCGCAGACGGCGCCGGGATGATCCGGCCCGTGTGCTTCGCCGTTGATGGTGAGCGAACAAGTGCCGCAGATTCCTTCGCGGCAATCGGAGTCGAAGGCGATTGGCTCCTCGCCACGGAGGAGCAAGCGCTCATTCAGAATGTCGAGCATCTCGAGAAACGATGCATTCGCCGGAATGTCCGGCGCGTCGTAATCGACAAGCTGGCCGCGCGATTGTCGATCCTTCTGCCGCCAGACTCTCAACCGAAAGTTCATAGTTAAGAGTTGATAGTTGATAGTTCGGCAGAGACGCGCATGAGCTTATGTTGAAGCCAACGATTTTCGTAATCCGCTGAGCATGCGGCCGATTTCCTCCGCCGCGGAGTACATGGCGCGGAAATTTTGCTCATTTAGAAAGCCCTGACGACGACCAATAAAAGATTGCGAAACGACTTCAAAAACCGAACCC
>DASTDG010000258.1:0-3186 GCA_035710475.1 Chthoniobacterales bacterium
TGACATTTTCATTAACTGGCACGCGATTCCGGACGCGAATCTCAAAATCGGACAATGGAAAGCGCCATTCGGCTTGGAGCAGATAACGCCCGACCCCCAGCTCTACACGATCGAGCGCAGTTTGCCCACGGGCGCGCTCACCCCGGAGCGTCAAATCGGTGCGCAACTCTGGGGCAAACCGTTAACGAACATTCTGCCCGATCAAAAAGATCTCGTCACCTACTACACTGGCATCTTCAACGGCAACGGGCGCAATTTTAACAACAACGACAACAACGAATTCATGTATGTCGGCCGGGTTGAACTTTTGCCTTTCAAGGGCACGGTGATGGGACAGGAAGCTAGTCTCAAGCTCGGCGGCGATTATCTTTTCAGCCGCGACGAAACCGGCACCAACATCGCGCCCTCGCTCAATCTGAAAGTCAACCCCGATGGTTCACTTACCTCTTTTACCCTGCCGAACCCCGATGAACGACACGGCTATAGTTTCGATGCCTGGCTCAAGATCGGCCCGTTCGATCTGATTGGCGAGTATCTCGATGAGAGGGTGCGCCCGCGCGTCGGTCCCGGCGTCACGCCCGGATTCACCGAGTTCGAAGCTAACGGCTTTTACGTGCAAGGCAGTTATTTTCTGTTGCCGAAAAAACTACAGGCCGTCGTGAAATGGGAGCACCTCAACCCGGGACAATTCGGCAGCGACGGCATCTCTTCCATCATCGGTGGCCTGAACTATTACGTGCACGGCGATAATGTGAAACTGATGGGTGAATACCTGCACACCTGGTCGGATTTTCGCGAAGCGAACCTGCAATTCGGCGATGATCAGTTCGACGAATTGCTGCTCCGCCTGCAGGTAGTTTTTTAATCGATTACATAAAGTCTTCAGCAGCCAAGTGCGTTTTCGCGCGCGATGATCTCGGACCGCACGAGGTAATCATCGCGGAGAAAAAGTTAGTCGGCGAAAGGGTCGATGAGAAAACATTTCGCGCGGTGGCGGCGGCGGCGCTCGCGCCGGCGAAAGGTTACAAATACAATTCGTTCAAGATTGAGCTGGCCAAACGCTCCATCGTGCGCGCGCTGAGCACGGTCGCGGCGATGCCATGATGACCGCGCGTTGTTTGGATTGGGTAGCGCGCGCGTCTTGCGTGCTGGCGAGTGCGTCCTCGCGATCGCGAACTTTTCCGATGCGCCCAACTCGCTCTTCCAGATCGCATTTCAAGGAAAGATCGTTTCGGCGGGACGCCGAAACCAGCACGCAAGACGCGTGCGCTACCCGCAAACTAACATGAGTACAGCAGTCATCGGCCAACCGCTCACTCGCGTTGACGGCAAACTCAAAGTCACCGGCGCGGCGACCTACGCCGCCGAGTTCGTTAGGCCACAACTCGCCTACGGGACCTTGATACAAAGTACAATCGCCAATGGCCGCGTCGCGAAGATGGACATTTCCGCCGCGAAATCGGCGCCCGGTGTCATCGGCATTCTTACCCGCGAAAATGCGCCGCGTTTCAAACCCTATCCCGACAACCTGACAACAAAGGGCGCGCCGGGCGAAAGCCGCGTGCCGCTGCAAGACGACGAAATTCACTGGGTCGGACAACATCTCGGCGTCCTTGTCGCCGACTCTTTTGAGCAGGCAATGCACGCGGTGTCGCTTGTTCGCGTTGATTACGAAACGAAACCTGCGGTAGTTGCGATCGATGACGAACGCGCGCTGCAGAATTCTCTGTATCCGGAAATGTTCGGCGGTCGCGAAAAATTGCAGGTGAAGCGAGGGGACGTCGACGCCGCCCTGGCGAGCGCCGCGCACAAGATCGACATCGTTTATTCGACGCCGGTCGAAAATCATAATCCGATCGAGACATACTCGACGACGGCGGAATGGGAAGCACCCGATCGTTTGCTCATTCATGAGTCGACGCGCGGCATCAAGCAATTGCAACGAATTGTGGCGAACGCGTTGAGCATGCCGCTCGAGAATGTGCGGATCGTGTGTCCGTTTATCGGTGGCGCGTTTGGCTCGAAAGGATTTCAATGGAGTCACACCTTGCTCGCGGCCGCCGCGGCCAGGCTGGTGCAGCGGCCGGTGAAGTTGACGTTCACCCGCCCGCAAATGTTTAACTCTGCCGGGCAACGCGCCCGCACAGTGCAGAGATTCTCGGTTGGTGCGGACAAAGATGGAAAGCTCGTCGCGCTGCGTCATGCCACGACGACACATTCCTCGCCCGTTTCCCAATACACCGAGCCCTGCGGTGGCATGTCGCGCATGTTGTATTCGTGTCCGAACATCGAGGTCACGCATCAGCTCGTGAAAGTGAACCTGACATCGCCGTGTCCGATGCGCGCGCCCGGCGAAGCGCCCGGCGTTTTCGCGCTCGAATGCGCCATGGACGAAATGGCGCACAAGATCGACATGGATCCGCTCGAGTTCCGCCTGCGCAATTATGCCGACATCGACGAAAACGAAAACAAACCGTGGTCGAGCAAGAAGCTGCGCCAATGTTACGAACGTGGCGCCCAGAAATTTGGTTGGTCGAAGCGAAACCGGAAACCGGCTTCGATGCGAGCATCCGATGGCGCGCAAATCGGCTTCGGGATGGCGACGGCAATTTATCCAGCCGCTCAACAAAAAGCTGGCGCGACCGCGATTCTGAATAAAGACGGCACGGTGGTCGTGCGGAGCGCGACGCACGAGATCGGCACCGGCACCTACACCGCGATGACGCAATTCGCCGCGGACGCGCTTGGGATTCCGATCGAAAAAGTTCGCTTCGAGCTGGGAGACTCGCAATTTCCTGAAGCACCAAACAACGGCGGATCGTGGCTGACGGCAAGCGTCGCGCCAGCCGTGATGGGCGCATGCGCGGAATTGAAAAGGAAGGTGATTGATCTGGCGGGAAGTTGGCCTAACGACGAGGCGCAGCTTACGAATCTCTTCACGCGAGCTGGACAGCAACAGATTACGGCCGAGTTCATGTCTGAGCCAAATAAGGACGAGCGAGAAAAGTTTTCCTTCCATTCCTTCGGCGCGGTTTTTATCGAGGCCCATGTCGATCTTTTCGGACAGGTGCGAGTGAAGCGCGCGGCCGGCGTTTACGATGTCGGACGCATCATCAATCCCCGATTGGCGCGCAGTCAGATCATGAGCGGAATGTTGTTTGGTTTCGGGATGGCGTTGATGGAAGC
>DASTDG010000259.1:0-6947 GCA_035710475.1 Chthoniobacterales bacterium
AGGGAGCGACGATGGCGGCGCGGAACACCTTCCTAATCAATCCAGAGGGAAAAATCGCTAAGGTATACACCGGCGTAAAACCGGCCGAGCACAGCGAGCAAGTGCTAAAAGATCTGGCCGAGCTGAAGAAGAGCTGATCATGATGAGCCGCAAGTTCGTCGACTGCCGCGAATATCCGAGCGAGAAGAATTGCTCGCTCCGCATCTCTGGAAGCGAGGAGGAAGTGCTCGATGCGGCTGTTCAACATGCCGTCTCTGCGCATGGCCACGAGAATTCGCCCGAGCTTCGCGAGCAGATTCGCTCCCTCCTCAAAGACGAGCGCGAATAATCAGCCAGTTGGGCATTGATGCGCGGACGCCGCCTCGCGGTGGTGCTCGTCGCCTTCTATTTTGCCGTGATTCTTTTCGGCGGCCTGCCAGATCAATTGATTTTGTTTCCATCGACAGCGCCGATCGATGCAGGCGGAGCTACACGCCGGACAATTGCGTTCGATAACGGCGAGGTGGAAATCTGGACAGCGCAATCTCAGGCCGCGCGCAAGAGCGAACGTGCCGATGTCTACGTTCTGCGCTTTTACGGGAATGCGGACCGGGCCGAGCGCTGGGTCGCGGCTGAAGCTGAAATGTGGAATGAGCGGGCCGTCGAGATCTGGGGCATGAATTATCCCGGCTTCGGTGGCAGCACGGGTCCGGCGCGGCTGTCGCGGATCGGACCAGCTGCGATGGCCGCGTTTGATGAGTTACAGCAGCAGGCAAAAGGACGGCCGGTCGTAATTTTTGGCGCAAGCATCGGTACTACTGCTGCGCTTCACGTTGCCGCGCATCGCTCCGTCGCAGGTTTGATCCTGCAGAATCCACCGCCGCTTCGACAGATGATCTTGCGGCAATTCGGCTGGTGGAACCTGTGGTTGCTCGCCGGCCCAATTGCATCGCAAATCCCACACGAGCTCGACAGCGTCGCAAACGCAAAGGCAAGTCGCGCGCCCGCCATTTTCCTGCTGGCAGAAAAAGATGAGGTCATTGCGCCACGTTATCACCGGCTGGTCGTCGATGCTTACGCGGGCGAGAAGCGTGTCATCACGTTGCGCGGTGCAGGCCACAACACCGCAATTGAGGGCGCAGCATTGGCAGATCTACACAACGCGCTGGATTGGCTATTGCCGCGACGACACGGCAGCGCTGCTACCACGTCGGACCGGCCAAATCGGCAATAACTTGCTGCATCCCACTCACCACGAGCGTGAATCGGTCGTAATCGAGTTTGTCGGGCGTGTCGCTCGGCATGTGGTAATGCGGATAGCGGAATGGTGCCGTGTCGGTGATCATGATGCCTGGATAGCCGTGCTGCCAAAATGACCATTGATCCGACCACGCCACACCGGGAATAAACGCCGGCAGCGCCGCGCCTTCGCTTGGGATTTTTTTCTGCGCACGAAAGATCGACATCGCGCGATGCAGCAGTGCGCGCGAGTGCGTATTGGCGACAAACCCGATGAAATTGCCGACGGTCGGGTAAAACATGCCTAGTCCCGGCGCCGGATAGGTTTGCGAGCGCGGCGCATCGGAATAATAACCGATCGTCTCAAGACTGATCATCGCTGTGATTTTGTCGCCGCGCGCTTTGCACCGGCTGGCATAGACATAGCTTCCCATTTGCGGCGTTTGGAAATAAAACGGCTCTTCGTTCACGAACGCCACGAACCGCAACGTCGACGGCATCGTCTTTGCAACGAAACGTCGCGCGAGCGCGAGCAAGGCTGCCACTCCGCTGCCGTTGTCGTTCGCGCCGGGACACTCGAAAACGGAATCGTAATGCGCACCAACGAGCACGATCTCCGGTGACGTGCCGCGAATCTCCGCTTCGATATTGTGACAAGCGCGGCCATGGAGCTCGTAGCTATCACGGCGCGGCTCAAAGCCGGCGCGTGCAAACGAGCTCTCGATGAAGTCTGCCGCCGCGAGCAACTCCGGGTAACGCATCATGTTTCGTTCGCCGATTTCGCCGGCGAGCTTCTGCACATCGGCACGCAACTCCTCGCGCAGGCGAACCTCATCGGCCGACAATGCGGCCGCACTTGCCACGTTTCTTCCCGGCATTCGCATACCGAACCACCACAGTAACGCAATTATGGCCGCGACGGCGCTGCCGATGCACAAACCACTCAGCAGAACATGCCGCATTCGTCAGCCGATCTTTTTGCGGAAGCGCAGGGCGCAAAGCACAAAAAGCAAGATCGACATGATGACGAGAATCACAAGGTGCGGCCAGTATTCGAAAAAATGCGCGCCTCGGAGAATGATGGCGCGCATGAGCGAAATGAAATAGGTCGCGGGCAGGAGCGTGCCAACCACGTAGAAAATCCACGGCATCGTCTCGCGCGGGAAGACGAAGCCGGAAAAGAAGACGCTCGGCAGCATGAATGTCATCGAGATTTGCAGCGCCTGCATCTGGTTCTCGGCCTTGCTCGCGACGAGCAGGCCGAGGCTGAGCAGCGCGAAGACGTAAACAAGCGTGGCGAACATCATCGCCGTCACGCTGCCGTGGATCGGCACGTGAAAGAGCCAGCGCATGATGAGAAAAAGAATCACGGCCATGGTCATGCCGATGCAGAGATACGGCACCAGTTTACCAAGCATCAAACCCCAGCGGCTGAGCGGGCTCACGAGCAGCGTCTCGAGCGTGCCCTTTTCGCGCTCACGCACGACCGCCATCGCTGTCGCAAACAGGGTTCCGATTTGCAGCACAATCCCGATCACGCCCGGGATGTAGAAATTCGGGCTGCGCATGGTTGGGTTGTAAAGCATTTGCGGGCGGATATCGATTGGGACATTGCGCCGGCCGGTCTCGCGCAACAGTGCCTGCACCGATTGTGTGAGCGTCACGCCCAGAGCGGTGTTTAAAGCTTGTAACGCAGTGGTCGAGTTCGAGCCGTCGACCAGCAACTGCACCTGCGCCGCTTCGCCGTTGTGGAGTTGCATCGTGAATTTCGGTGGAATTTGCAGTCCGGCATAGGCGTGTCCTTTGCGGATCTCGCTCGCCATTTGTTCGATGCTCTGCACTTCGCCGACGACGCGAAACGTCTCCGTGTTCACAAACCGGTCGATAAACTGGCGGCTCTCGACCGTGCGGTCCTCGTTCAAGATGATCATCGCCATGTGTTTCACGTCCGTGTCGAGCGCGTAACCGAAGGCGATCATCTCGACAAGCGGTGGGAAAAACATGAAAAACAATGTCATCGGGTCGCGCCAGACGACGATGAATTCCTTGAACAGAATCGCGCCGAGGCCGCGGAAAGGAACGCGCTTCTTCATGTCGATGCGGTGAGGTGTGCTTTGCGATTTTCTGGGGAGCACAGGCTGCCAGTCTGTAGTTGCCGGCAACTTGCCGGCAACCATGGACCAAACCGTTGTTTGCAAATCGAGCGAAGCATCTCGGCAAGCTGCCGAGATGAACAGGCTGGTAGCCCGTGCTCCCCAGAACAAATGCGCCGGTCCATTCGTTAAGCCGCCTCCTGCTCAGGCACTGCGTGCTTGGCCGAGAGCGTGACAAACACGTCCTCAAGCGACGGGCCGATTTCGTGGATGTCGGCATGAGTGATGCCAACCTCGCGCAGGCGATTGTCGATCTTGTCCTGGGTCACGTTGTTGTCGACGAGCAGGTGCATCGATTGACCGAATACCGTCGCGCTGCGCACGCCATCGAGCTGGCGCACTGCCTGGAGCGCAGTCGTGACGTGATCGCATATCACATCGAGCCGCCGCGTCCCCGGTGGGCTGACTTCCGGCATCTGTTTTAGCTCATCCGGCTCACCACACACGATCAGCTTGGACATGTAAATGTAACCGACGTGATCGCAGCGCTCCGCTTCGTCCATATAGTGAGTGGTGACGAACAACGTCATTCCTTCGCCCGCGAACTCGAAGAGCAGATCCCACAGCTCGCGCCGCGCAACCGGGTCGATGCCGGCCGTTGGTTCGTCGAGAAACAAAACGGTCGGCTTGTGCATGAGCGAGCACGCCATCGCCAGGCGCTGCCGCCAACCGCCGGAGAGCAACTGTGCACGCCTGTCGATGTACGGCTCGAGATGAGTGACCCCGATCAGTTCGTCGCGCCGTTGTGTGAGTGCGCGCCCTCGCAAACCGTAAAGTTTACCGGAAAAAATGAGGTTCTCGTCGACGGTCAGTTCGTCGTAGAGCGAAAACTTTTGCGACATGTAACCGATGATGTCCTTGATCGCTTCCGTGTCGCGCTCGACATCGTGGCCATCGATGCGCGCCGTGCCTTCGCTCGGCTCGAGAATCCCGCATAACATTCGGATGACAGTCGATTTGCCTGATCCGTTAGGCCCGAGAAATCCGAAGATAGAACCTTTGCCGATGGAAAACGAAACGTGGTCAACGGCGGTAAAGTTGCCGAAGCGTTTCGTCAACCCTTCGCACTCGATCATCGCATCAGCCATGACGCGCATCACCACGAAGCACACCAAGGCCACGAAGGTGGAAAAGATTTATTCCTGTCGATTTTGTCTTCGTGAACTTCGTGTTCCTCGTGGTTCATTTTACGTTTGGAAAATACACATCCGCGGCCATGCCGGCACGAAGGCGGTCGTCATTATTCGGTAAACGAATCTTCACTCCAAAGACCTGGCGGATTCTGTCTTCGACCGTTTGCACGTTGCGCGGCGTGAATTCCGCCTGACGATTCACTTGCTCGACCGTTCCGGGGAAATCTTGATTTGGAAACGAATCAACGCGCACTTTGACCTGATCACCCACCTTGATGCGCCCGAGCCACGGCTCCGGCACATAGACACGCACCCAAAGATGGTTCGACAACAGCAGCGTGGCGACTTCGCGGTTGGCCGGCAGCACATCGCCGACTTTCACACTCAACACTTCCAGGACTGAATCGGCCGGCGCGGTCACCTGCATCTCAGCCAGCTGCGCGTCGATGTCGGCGAGCTGCGCCTGCGCCTGCACAACCCGCATCTTCGCCGCTTCGACGACTTTCTCCTGCGCACGCGCGGCGCTATCGGCGCGCTCCGCATCAGTCGGCGAAACGACTTTGCGTTTCAGCAAATCCTGTTGGCGCCTCGCGTCATCACGCAGGAACTGGAGCTGTGCTTGCTGCGAATCCGCATCCCGAATCGCGGACTCGATTTGCGCGGCGGCAAGGTCGCGCCGCGCCTTTAGCTCGGCGGCGTCGAGTTGCACGATTGGCTGACCCGCGCGCAAATGGTCGCCTTCCTGGGCGAAGATTTTTTCTACTCGCCCGGGTGAACGCGGGCCGACGTGGACCTCGTCCACTTCGATCGTGCCGGAAACAGCGTTGCTGCGACGTTCGCAACCCGCGGCCAAGATCGACAGCGTGATCAACGCAGCAGCGCAAAGTTGATGGTCGATCTTGCAGGACACAGCCGTTGAGTTTGCTAGCGGTCGCATCGAGAGTTCGAAGTTGCAAACCAGTAGAGAATGAAGACGCGATATTTGGATCACATCGACCTGCGAGTGAAAAACATGGCCCGCGCGCGAGAGTTTTACCGCAAGCTTCTCCCCGCCCTCGGCTTCACCCGTGAGCGCGCCGAGCAGGAATGGACTACGTTTTACGCGCCGGGCCGCGGCCGAACTGAAGCGTTTTTCGGGTTCACCGAAGAGCGAGATCACCAACCGAACGCAACTCGCATTTCCTTCTGGGCGAATGACCGCGCCGAGGTCGACCGAATCGCGACGTTGGTCCGCGAGATCGGCGGCCAAACCTTGGAAGGCCCGGAGTTGTGCGTGGAGTACACGCCAGGTTATTACGCGTTCTTTTTCGAAGACCCGGACGGCAACAAGCTCGAAATCTGCTCTCGCGAGAACCCGATCATTGCCGAGTGAGCAAATCGACCAACGTTTCGCCAGTGACTGAGCACGCACGCGTTCGCGCGATGCTGGAGGAGCCGCGGCGCCGCCGGCGCTATCTCAAGCTCATCGCGCTGTTCAAAATCGCCAAAGGCGTGCTCCTTCTGATCTTGGGCGTGTCGATTCTTTTCCTGAAAGCACATGACGTATGGCTCGATGCCATTTCAGATTGGGCTGACGACGAGATTCTGCTGCAGCACAGCAAGACCGTGCATTTTCTCCTCAACCAATTACAGACCGTCCTTGCAGGCGGAACGCTGCGCGCGACCGGTTTCCTTGCGCTGTTTTACTGCGGCGTTTTGCTGACGGAAGGGATCGGCGTTTACAGGGAAAAGCGCTGGGCCGAATGGCTCATGATTTGCGCGACCAGCGCGTTGATTCCGCTGGAAGTGCGCCATTTCTGGCACCAAGTCATTTCGCACCAGCCGTTTCTCGCGGCGACACTGATACTTCTGGCCAACTGTTTCATCGTCTGGTTCCTCTATCTCGTCCTGAGACGCGGCACGACCGCAGCGCCCATGCCGGCCGCGGGCGAGCTGGTCGAGACTCGTTAGGCCAACTTCATCTTGCTCGCGGCGTGGCTGCAAGCGAGCGTATGCAACCTCTCGCTCGGCGACGCAATGCTCACACCGACTCGGTTTTCCTATGCCGTCCTGGCGCTTACTATTGCCCTTGCCGGTGTGTTGCATTTGGGTGCGCCGCTGCTGGTCATCCTGTTCTCCTACTTCGCACTTTCTCAGCTTCATTCTCAAACGAAGCGCAAGTGGGCCGCATTGCTTCTATTCGTCCTTCTCGTCGCGGGAATTGCGGCGGCGGCGGTCTATTTTACGCGCGAGGCTATTCGTGCCTTGCCCGACGTCGCGGACACCTCGATTCCGTCCGCCAGCGCGTGGGCGCAGAAGCGCCAGATCGAGCTGCCGTTTACTGACTTCGAAAGCCTGCGCGCGGCCGTCATCCGGGCGCTGAAGGAGGAGGCGTCGTACTTGCAAAGTGTCGCGCACTTTGCCGGCCACACCGCGAGCGCACTGGTCTTCAGTCTCATCGCAA
>DASTDG010000260.1:0-3877 GCA_035710475.1 Chthoniobacterales bacterium
GAGACCACTGGCACGGTCACGTCTGCGATCGTGCGCGCGACGATTTCTTCATTGAACTCCCACAAGTCTTCCATGCTGCCGCCGCCACGCGTGACGACGATCAGATCGACAGGGGCGAATGATTCGTTAGGCGTGGCCAGCTCGCGGATCGCCACCGCAATCTCCTGCGCCGCGCCGCTGCCCTGCACGCGCACCGGGCTAATCAGGATGTGCAGCCACGGCGCACGCCGCCGCAACACGTTCAGCATGTCGCGAATCGCCGCTCCGCTCGGCGAAGTTATGATGCCGATCCGGCGCGGAACTTTCGGGAGCGGCCGTTTGCGTTCGGGCGCGAACAAACCTTCGGCCTCGAGTTTGCGTTTCAGCGCCTCAAATTTCGCCTGCAAAACGCCGAGGCCGCGCGGCTGAAGAATCTGGACGCTGAGCTGATACTGGCCGCGCGCTTCGAATACCGACACGCTTCCGTAAACCTGCACCTGTGCGCCATCGGCGAGCGGCTGGCGGAGCGGCGGCATCGTGTTCCGAAAAATCACGCACGCGATCTGCGCGCGGTTGTCCTTGAGTGTGAAATACTGATGCCCGCTTGGATGCAGCTTGTAATTTGAAACTTCACCCTGCACCCACACGGCGCCAAACCGTGTCTCAAGCGCGCCGCGAATTTGGCGCGTCAATTCCCCGACCGTGAAGACCTTGCTGGACGCTTGGAAGAAGTCCGTCACTCCTGTCATTCCGAGCGAAGTCGAGGAATCTCTCACTATTCATCCTTCCTGGAGCACTTGGTCGCCGACATCAAGCCAGCTTGGATTCAGGCGGTTAATCAATGTGACTTTCTTTGACCGTGACCACTTCTTCAATTGTGATTCGCGGGCAATTGCTTCATGAACATTCGAATAGTGTTCGTAGTAGAGCAGCTTCTTGCATTGATACGCCGCCGGAAAATTCGCCCCACTTCCCTGGCGATGTTCCCAAATGCGGCGTGAAAGGCTGTTTGTCAGGCCGATGTACAATACCGAGTGATTGCGATTAGTGACGATATACACCCAGAAATCGTAGTCACGCATCAGGCTTGCCGGTTAACAGTAAGAGATGTCTCGACTTCGCTCGACATGACAGTAGAGAGCGCGCCACGAATTTGCCGCGTCAGCTCGCCGACCGTGAGGATCTTCGACGTCTGCTAGAAAAATCCGTCGTCAGTTGCATTCACTCAAAATTAATCACGAAGGACACGAAGACAACGATAGTTAAAAATTCTTTATTCTTCTTCGTGATCTTCGTGGTGAAAACTCAAAGCAATTCCGCCTGCGCGCCGGCGGGTGGTTTCAAGCCGAGCTTGCGATATGCATTGGCCGTGGCGACGCGGCCTTGCGGCGTGCGTTTGATGTAGCCTTCCATGATCAGGTAAGGCTCGTTAACTTCCTCGAGTGTTCCGGCTTCTTCGCCCACGGCCACAGCGAGTGAGTTCAGGCCAACCGGGCCGCCGCTGAATTTGTGGATGAGCGTTTCGATGATGCGTTTGTCCCATTGGTCGAAGCCGTCGCGGTCGATCTCCAGCATGGCAAGCGCGCGATCTGCTATTTCGCCGGTAATTTTGCCTTCGGCTTTGACCTGCGCGTAGTCGCGCACCCAGCGCAAGAGATTGTTTGCGGTGCGCGGCGTGCCGCGGCTGCGCGCTGCGATCTCGGCCGCGCCGGCGAGATCGACATCTACGCCTAACAAACGCGCGCTGCGCAGGATGATCTTTTGCATCTCCTCGGCGTTGTAGTAATCGAGCCGCGCGCTCATGCCGAAGCGCGACCGCAACGGCGCGCTCACCATGCCTGCGCGCGTGGTCGCACCGATGAGCGTGAACTTCGGCAGATTGAGGCGCAGGCTCCGCGCCTGCGGCCCCTGGTCGATGATAATATCGAGCCGGTAATCTTCCATCGCCGGGTAGAGATATTCTTCGATCGTCGGTTGCAGCCGGTGGATTTCATCGATGAACAGGACGTCGCCTTTTTCGAGACTCGTTAGGAGACCAGCGAGCTCGCCGGCTTTTTCGATCACGGGTCCGCTGGTGTTTTTGATGTTCACGCCCATCTCGTGGGCGATGATGTAGGCGAGAGTGGTCTTGCCCAGGCCCGACGGACCGCTCAACAGAATATGTTCGAGCACGTCGCCGCGTTTCTTTGCGGCCTCGACCATTAGCTCCAGACGCTCGCGCACTTTTACCTGCCCGGCGAACTCGCTGAATGCCGGCGGCCGCAGCGACATCTCAAATGCGGCATCAGGCTGTGGCGGTTTCATGCTGGTTGAAAGTTAAGTTGTAATTCGTGAATCGTAGAATCGGTTTTCCACTTCCAGTTACGATTCACCAATCTTGAGTCACGATTCACGGCTCCAAGTTCTTCGTCAGCACGAGCTCAGTTCCCCGCGCTTTTAGAATGTAATCGATGCGGTCGAAGGCGGTTTTCATCAGGCGCAGACCGAAACCGCCCGGGGCGATGATGTGATGCTCGCGACCGCGCATTTTATGGGCGGGAACTTGCGCGCCATAATCGCGCAACCGCATGCGCACGCATTTGCGCAGTCCTTCCATCGACAATGCGATCGGCTGGTCGTCTCGCAATTTGTAGGCGTGGCGGATGATGTTCGTGCAGGCTTCGTCGACGCCAAGGACAATGAGCATGCGTTCTCTTTCCGAGAACGGATAACCATCGAGAAACGTCCGCACCTGCCGCCGCATAAACGCCAGATTAGCCGTGTGGCTGCTAAACTGGAGTTTCATTTTCTTCATCGCCGGTCGCTAAAGCCTGAACACAGCTGCGCCGCTCGTTCAAGTGTCGAGTGCGCGGAATGTCCGCACTGTAGAAAACGACAGGCCACCACATCTGCGCGCGCGTCATCTCAGCGTAGCGAAGGACCTCACAATTCGTCGTCTTCAATCACAGAATGTATAACGTACTCGGTGTAGCGCAGACCTGGGCTGCGAGGTTCCTCGCTCCGCTAGAAATGACAGCCGGTCTTAAGCAGCGACGCGTCGCGCATTGCAAAACCAATGGACAGCGCCTGCGAGCCCTGTTCCATTTTCCACATGTGGAAGTCATTCGCCGCGTTTCTTCTGTTTAGCGCGTCAGCAGTGGCGCAGGAGGCGGGTACCGCTTATGAGGCGTTGCGCGTCGTCGCCACGCAATTAAATCGCGAGTCTATCAAACACGTTATCTCCGTGACTGGCACCGGCGGGACGCCGCAGCCGGAGAGTTGGAAAATTCTAATCGACGATCCGCGCGCCCGCGGTGGTGTGCGCGAGATTGAGGTCCGGGACGGACGAATCGAGTCACAGCGGACGCCGAGCCGTTCCATCGTCGGCTCAAGCGAGGGCGCGACGATTGATACGGGGCGGTTGAATCTCGATTCGAGCGGCGCGTACGCGGTGGCGAGTCATACTGCGGATAAATCGCACACGCTCTTCTCGACCGTAAGCTACACATTACGCACGAACGAGCGCGGCGAGCCTGTCTGGATTGTCAGCTTGCACAAGCAATCAGGGCGGCCGGTCGGCACGATTTATATCGGCGCGACGCGCGGCAACGTCACGCGAACCGAAGGCCTTTTCGCCGGCGCGGGCATGGAGGATGTGGAAACCGAACGGGACGTGGAGCGCGAAGGCGAGGATGTGCGCGGGATCTTTGACCGGACGAAAAGCGGCATTAGTCACGCCTTCTACGTCGCGCAACAGGAAGCGCGCGCCATGTTCGAGCGGGTGAAGCGTTCCTTCTCCGATTTCATTAATGGCGATTAACGCGCGCAACATGGACAAGCGATGACCGGACGAAGCCGCGACGAGGTCTGGCCAGCTCTACCCTATTTGGAGTGGAAAGAGACCTGCGCCACGTTGCAT
>DASTDG010000261.1:0-2783 GCA_035710475.1 Chthoniobacterales bacterium
CTCCATCAGCGCCGACGGGTTGGCCATGCACGGTGAGGTGATTACGCTGCTGGATGAAGTGCGGCGGGTCGGAATCACCAAGATCGGATATCAGATCCGAACGGCAGCTGGGCCCGGCGGCGGGCAGCCCGGTCCGCCTCCACCCCCGCCACCGCAGCCGCCGAAGCCCTGATCTAGCGCCGCTTGTAGCGTGCGGCGCAACTGCCGCGCCGCGTCCGCGCGATGGCTGATTTGATTTTTCACTTCGGACGATAACTCGGCAAACGTCTGATCGAAACCAGCCGGAACGAACACCGGGTCATAGCCGAACCCGCATGAACCGCGCGGAACGTCAACAATCATGCCGTCGACCGTGCCTTCGACAGTTTTGAGAAGCTCGCTATTCCGCGCGAGCGCGAGCGCGCAGCGGAAACGCGCGGCACGATTGCGCGTCTGCGAAAGTTCGCTCAGCAACTTGTCGACGTTGTCTCGGTCGGTCGCGTTTTCGCCGGCATAACGCGCCGAGAAAACGCCGGGCGCACCACCGAGCGCGTCCACTTCGAGACCGGAGTCGTCCGCCAATACAAGTAGATGTTGATCTTGCAGCTGTCGATGTTGAGAAACGCCAACCGCTTTCAGCGCCGCGTTCTCTGCAAATGTGTGGCCGGTTTCCTCGGGCAACGCAACGGCAGGAAACGCGCTTAGATCGCTCACTTTGAAATCGCGGCCGAAGCAATCGCGAAATTCGCGCAACTTATTCCGATTGCGCGTCGCCAGCAGTATTTCCATTTGTTTTTCCTGCGTTCCTGCTTTCCTAAGAGATAAAATCCATGAGCAGCGAGCGGCGCAAACCGTATCCGTTCGACCAGATCGAGCCGAAGTGGCAGCGCATCTGGGAAGATCGACAGCTTTTTCACGCGCCGAATCCCGGCAAACACGGCTTCGATCCAGCCAAGCCGAAATTTTACATCCTCGACATGTTTCCGTATCCCAGCGGCGCCGGTCTGCACGTTGGCCATCCTGAAGGCTACACCGCGACCGACATCATCGCGCGTTATAAACGGATGCGCGGCTTCAATCTTTTGCATCCGATGGGTTGGGATGCGTTTGGTTTGCCCGCTGAGCAATACGCGATCAAGAGCGGCCAGCACCCGGCAACGACTACGCGCGAGAACGTCGCCAAATTCAAATCGCAGCTGAAGAAGATCGGGTTTTCCTACGATTGGCAACGCGAGATCAACACAACCGACCCGCGTTACTACAAGTGGACGCAGTGGATATTTCTGCAGATTTACAACTCCTGGTTCAATCCGGAGACGAACAAAGCCGAACCGATCTCAACTTACCGCGGCGATAACCCAAACGAAGTCCGGCTCGCGTATGTCGCGGAAGTGCCGGTGAACTGGTGTCCCGAGCTCGGCACGGTGCTGGCCAATGAAGAAGTGGTGGACGGCAAGAGCGAAATCGGCGGCTTTCCAGTCGTTAGGCGACCGATGCGCCAATGGATGCTTCGCATTACCGCTTACGCCGAGCGGTTGCTCAACGAACTGGAAGGTCTCGACTGGCCGGAAGGCATCAAACTACTGCAGCGAAATTGGATCGGCCGCAGCGAAGGCGCGGAGATTATTTTTAAGGTAGCGCATGCCTCTGGCTCGCGCTCGAACGATGACCGCAAGCGGGACGCTTACGCTACTATTCGGGTATTTACGACAAGACCCGATACGCTTTACGGCGCGACCTACATGGTTCTCGCGCCGGAACATTCACTTGTCGATCTTGTCGTGACGGAAGAGCAGTGGCCGGAAGTGCGCGATTACCGCGAGCGCGCCGCGCGCAAAAGCGATCTCGAGCGCACCGACTTGGCGAAGGAAAAGACCGGCGTCTTTACCGGCGCGTTCGCCGTCAATCCGGCGAATAACGAACCCATCCCAATCTGGGTAGCTGATTACGTCCTGCCTGGCTATGGCACCGGCGCGATCATGGGTGTGCCGGCCCATGATGAGCGCGACCTGGAATTCGCGCGCAATTTTGGATTGAACATTGTCGACGTTGTCAAGCCGCCGGGCGACGAACCAGCGACTGGATTTGTTGGCGACGGAATCGCGATCAATTCGCCCGTCATCAACGCGCTGCCGACGTCGGAAGCGAAAAAGAAAATGATCGCCTGGCTCGAACAACACGGCCACGGCCGGCGCGAAGTGAATTACAAACTGCGTGATTGGCTATTTTCGCGTCAGCGTTACTGGGGCGAACCGTTCCCAATCGTTTGGGAGAACGGCAGGCACCGTGCGCTGGACGAATCGGAGCTGCCAGTCGTTCCGCCGCCGCTCGATGATTACAAACCGACCGGCACCGGCGAGCCGCCGCTCGCGAAAGCGACAGAGTGGATTCGGTACTCGGATAAAGCGACGCGCGAAACGAACGTAATGCCGCAATGGGCTGGTTCGTGTTGGTATTACTTACGTTTTTGCGATCCGACGAACGATCAACGCTTCGTTGGCACGGAAGCTGAGCGGTATTGGATGGGAGGCGACAAACCCGGCGGCGTTGATCTCTACGTCGGCGGGACGGAGCACGCGGTGTTGCATCTGCTTTACGCTCGCTTTTGGCACAAGGTGCTGTTTGACCGCGGCTGCGTCTCGAAACCCGAGCCGTTTCAGCGACTCGTCAATCAGGGCATTATCCTCGGCGAGGACAACCAGAAAATGTCGAAGTCGCGTGGCAACATCGTCAATCCGGACGACGTCATCGCGCAGTACGGCGCGGATGCGTTTCGCTGTTACGAAATGTTCATGGGCCCGCTT
>DASTDG010000262.1:0-9646 GCA_035710475.1 Chthoniobacterales bacterium
GCGAAGCGGCTACAGCATCAAACGATCAGATGTAACGGAGCAGAATTGTTATGCCGTTGATGCCGAAACGTGTGAAGTATCGCAAGTCCCAGCGGGGAAGCCGCAAGGGGACCGCTTCGCGCAACCTCAGAATCGACTTTGGCGAGTTCGGACTGCAAACGCTCGAACGTGCGTGGATCACGAACACGCAGATAGAAGCCGCGCGCGTGGCGTTGACCCGCAACATGAAACGAAAAGGCAAACTGTGGATCCGCATTTTCCCGGATAAGTCGGTTACGGCGCGTCCGCCCGAAACACGAATGGGTAAAGGTAAAGGCCAACCCGAGTACTGGGTCGCAACCGTGCGACCCGGCAATATTCTGTTCGAGCTCGATGGTGTGCCGGAGTCCGTCGCGCGTGAGTCGTTACGGCTTGCCGCCGACAAGTTGCCGGTTCGAACAAAATTTTTGACACGACACCATATTGCCGCGGCCTAACAAGTGATGAAGCTGATCTGTCATTCTGGCGCAGTGGAGCGAAGCGGAACGCAGTCGAAGAATCTCTCATTGTATTTAGAGATGCCTCGACTTCGCTCGACATGACAGGAACGAGACATCACGCCGCCGCCTAACGAGCGATGAAGATCAAAGAAATAATCGAAATGAGCACGGACGAGTTGCTGACAAAGAAACGCGATTTGCGCCAGGAGAGCTTGCATCTGCGTTTGCAACAACAGAGCGGGCAGCTCGAGCAACCGAGCCGTTTGCGTTTGCTGCGGCGCGACGTGGCGCGAATTGAGACCGTGCTGACACAACGGACGAAAGAAAACGCCCAACGCCCAACGCCCAACAGCGAACGGCGGATTTCAGAGAAGAAGAAATAATTTATGGCCGAACAACCAGCAACAACGGCGCAGCCGGCGCAAGTACCGGTGCGTGTTGCACGTGCGCCGCGGAAGACGCGCGTGGGGGAAGTGGTCTCTAACCGGATGAACAAGACGATTATCGTGCAGACGGTTACGCGCGTGCCGCATCCGCGCTTCGGCAAAATCGTGAAGCAGATGAACAAATTTTACGCCCACGACGAGGAGAACAAAGCCAAGGCCGGCGACACCGTCCGGATCATGGAGACGCGGCCGCTGAGCAAGTTGAAGCGATGGCGGCTGGTGGAGGTGCTGCAGAAGTAGATTGTCGATCTAATGGTGCAGATTCGATCCAGATTGGATGTGGCGGACAACACCGGCGCGCGCATGGCGACGATGATCGGCGTGATCGGGAAGCAGACGCTTTACGCCGGGATCGGCGACGTCATCACCGCCAACGTGAAAGAGGCGAGCGCGACGGGCACGGTGAAGAAAGGTGAAGTGGTCCGCGCGGTTCTCGTGCGAACGCGCCAGCCGATCAAGCGTGACGACGGTTCGCTCCTGCGCTTCGATAACAATGCGATCGTCATCATCGACAAGGACCTGAACCCGCGTGGCACACGCATCTTCGGCCCGGTCGCGCGCGAATTGCGCGAGAAAAATTTTATGAAAATCGTGTCGCTCGCGCCGGAGGTTTTGTAATGAAACATGATTTAGTAGCACAGCCCTCTTGGCGGTGGGGGCGACAGGCATCTTGCCTTTTGTCTCGCGCGTTCGGCAGGCGAGACGCCCGCCACCCCCGCAGGCTGGAAGGCTGTGCCACGGCTTTATGAACCGACTCAAGTTTCACGTGAAGAAAGGTGACAACGTCGAGGTGATCTCGGGCAACTTCAAAGGTTCGTCAGGCAAAGTGCTGCAGGTGTTGCCGAACAAGCAGCGGGTGTTGATCGAGGGCGTGCGGATTATCAAGAAGCATCTGCGCAAATCGCAGGATAACCCGAGCGGCAAAATCGCCGAGCGCGAAGGCCCGATTCACATCTCGAACGTGCGCTTGATCGAGCGCGGCGAAAAACCGGCGAAGGAAAAGAAGAAGAAAGAAACAGCGAAAGCGAACGCCTGAAAATGGAAAACGAATTTTACCGCCATTACAAAGACAATGTGCTGCCGGCGCTGCAACAGCGGCACGGTTATAAAAACGTGCACGAGGTGCCGAAGGTGGAGAAAGTGGTGATCAACACGTCGATCGGCTCACAATCGGACGTGAAGCAGGCGTTGGAGGAAGCCAAGGCCGAGCTGGCGTTGATCACCGGTCAGCGGCCGGTCGAGACGCGCGCGAAGAAAAGCATTTCGAATTTTAAGTTGCGCAAAGACCAGCCGATCGGCGCGAAAGTGACGTTGCGCGGCGAGCGGATGTATGAATTTCTCGAGCGCTTGATCAAAGCGGCGCTGCCCCGCATCCGCGACTTTCGCGGAGTGTCGCCGCGCTGTTTCGACCGGCACGGCAATTACACGCTCGGTGTGTCGGACCAGTCGATTTTTCCCGAGGTCGAGCTGGATAAAATCAAGCGCAACATCGGATTTGATGTTACAATCGTGACCACCGCGCGGACGGACGAGGAAGCCAAATCGCTCCTGAGCGAAATGGGCGTGCCGTTCAGCGACCGCGCGCGCAAGCCCGCGGCGCAGAGCGCGGCTTAATTTTCATGAGCACTGTTACAGATCCAATCGCCGACCTTTTGGCGCGTGTGCGCAATGGTGCGCGGGCGCAGAAGATGGACATCCTCGTGCCGTACTCGAAGGCGAAGGCGGAGATCGTCCGGATTTTGAAGGACGAAGGTTACATTTCCGATTACTCGCTCGACACGAGCGCGGCGCATCCCCGGATCAAGATCACAAACAAATTAGTCGACGGCGCGAGCGCCATCACTGGGCTTAGGCGTGTGAGCCGGCCAGGGCTGCGGCGTTACGTCGGGACGGATGAAATTCCGCGCGTGCTCGGCGGGATGGGCGTGGCGATTCTCTCCACCTCGCGCGGCGTGTTGTCGGGACGCGAAGCGAAGAAGCAAAAGATCGGCGGCGAGTTGCTCGCTTACGTTTGGTAAAAATTTTATGTCGCGAATTGGAAATAAAGCGGTCGACATCCCCGATAAGGTCAAGGTCAACATCGGCAATGAGGGCGTTGTCGCGGTGGAAGGTCCCAAAGGCAAACTCGACTGGCGATTGCCACGGGGCATTTCGGCGAAGATCGACAACAACAAAGTCACCGTTGGGCGCTCAGCGGAGACGCGCAGCGTGAAGGCGTTGCACGGGCTTTCGCGCGCTCTGATCAACAACATGGTCGAAGGCGTGAGCAAAGGCTTCACCAAAGACCTCGAGATTGAGGGCGTTGGCTTCAGGGCCGCTGTGCAGGGTCAGAACCTGAACCTCAGTCTCGGATTTTCGCACCCGATCCTGTTTCCGATTCCGAAGGAGATCAAAATCACGGTGATCGAGAACACCAAGATTTCGATCAGCGGCGTGGATAAGAAAACCGTCGGCCAGGTCGCCGCGGACATTCGTCGCTTTTATCCACCCGAGCCATATAAAGGCAAAGGTGTGCGTTACGCCGGCGAGCAGATTCGGCGCAAGGAGGGCAAGACGGTCCAGTAACATGGCGACATTCAATCGCAAAGCTGCGCGCGACCGTTTGCATCGCCGGATTCGGAAAAAGATTTCCGGAACGGCGGAGCGTCCGCGCCTGGCGATTCATTTCTCTGGTAAGCACGTTTACGCCCAGGTCATCGACGACGATGCGGCGCGAACGTTAGTTGCTGCTGCGACAACGCAGAAGGATTTGTTAGGCAAAAACAAAACCGCGGCGAACCGTGCAACTGCGGAAATTGTCGGCAGGGCGATAGCTGAGCGCGCCCGCGCGAAGAAGATTGACAAGGTGGTGTTCGATCGCGGCGGATTTCAATACCAGGGGAAAGTGAAAGCGCTCGCTGACGCGGCACGCGAGGGAGGATTGCAGTTTTAAGTTATGGCGCAACCGACCGGCGGCAGAAGGCCAGATCGTAACCCGGACAAAACGCCCGCGGCAAAAGGCGACACGACCGAGAAGGTCGTTTTCATCAATCGCTGCGCAAAAGTGGTGAAGGGCGGGCGACGTTTCAGTTTCAGCGCGTTGATTGTCGCGGGCGATCACGATGGAATGGTCGGTTACGGTTTTGGCAAGGCGAACGAAGTATCGGAAGCAATCCGCAAAGCTTCGGAAGCGGCGCGGAAATCGATGGAGAAGGTTTCATTGCACGAGAATACGATCCCACACGAAACGATTGGCGAGTACGACGGCGCGCGCGTCTTGCTGCGGCCAGCATCGCCCGGCACCGGGGTCATCGCTGGTGGGGGCGTGCGCGCGGTCGCGGAAGCCGCGGGAATCAAAGACGTGCTGGCGAAGTCGTTAGGCTCGAGCAATCACGCCAATGTGGTGAAGGCGACGATCGCGGCACTGCGGGCGTTGCGCCGGCGTGATGAAATTCTGAAGGTCCGCGGAATTCGCGCGGACGGCCACGCCACGGCGACACCAGGGCAGATCCCATGATGCGGCTACACAATTTGCGACTGCGTCCAGGTGCGCGCCATCGCGTCAAGCGCCTCGGCTGCGGCGAAAGCTCCGGCCACGGCAAGACGAGTGGCAAAGGGCACAAAGGGCAGAAGGCGCGCTCGGGCGGAAGTATTCGGCTCGGCTTCGAAGGCGGCCAGATGCCGCTCATCCGGCGTCTGCCGAAGCGCGGCTTCAACAACGCGGCCTTTCACAAGCGCTACGCGATCGTGAATCTCGATGATCTTGGCCGATTCAAAGCCGGCTCGACCGTCAATGAGCAATCGCTGCGCGAGTCGAAGCTGGTGCGCGGTGATTTTGATGGGATCAAGATTCTCGGCGATGGCGAGTTGAAGCACGGCCTAACGATTGAGGCCGACAAGGTGAGTGCGTCTGCGCGCGAGAAGATCGAGAAAGCTGGCGGCACTGTGACGCTGCGCGAGACGCCAGCGCATACGAAGACGCTACCGAAGGAGGATGTCGATCTTATGCCGGCCGAAGCAGTTGAAGAACAGCCAAAAGCTACATCGGCACCTAAACGTCCCGCTAAGGGGAAATCGGAAGTGAAGAGAAAAGCCTCGCGGAAGAAATAGCGAATGCTGTCGGCGTTTCTAAACACGGTCAAGATACCGGAGTTGCGCCGGCGGATTTTGTTCACGCTCGCCGTAATCGTGATCGTGCGGCTCGGCGCGGCGATCACGACGCCGGGGGTCAATCAAGCTGTGCTGCAGGAGTGGTTTCGCAGCGCGTTGACCGACAAATCCGGTGGCAGCGTCGCGGCCCTCTTCAACTTGTTTAGCGGCGGCGCGCTCGAGAACTGCGCGATCTTCTCACTCGGGATCATGCCCTACATCAGTGCGTCAATCATGATGCAGTTGCTGACGGCGGTTATTCCGCGACTCGGCCGGCTCGCCCGCGAGGACGGCGGCCGCCAGAAGATCATGCAGCTGACACGTTACGCGACCGTCGGTCTCTGCATTTTTCAGGGGTATTTGCTCGCGATCTCATTTCAGCACCCTGAGTCGTATCACACGATGCTGCCGGGAATCACCGACACAATTCGCAGCCTCGGTGTTCCGCTAGTGGAGGATCCCGGCTGGATCTTCCGGATCATCACCATCATCTCAATGACGACCGGCACGTTGTTCTTGATGTGGCTGGGCGATCAGATCACTGAGCGTGGCATCGGCAACGGCATTTCGCTCATCATCACTGTCGGAATTGTGGCGCGGTTACCCGCGGCGTTGGCGCAGGCTTGGAAAACGTTCGTGCCCTCGGCGCAAACCGGCACGAGCCAGGTGAGCCCGGCTATTCTGGTGTTGATGGTCGCGTTTTTGTTTTTGGTAATCGCGGCCGTGATCGCAATCACACAAGCACAGCGCAAGATCACGGTGCAGTATGCTAAGCGGGTGGTCGGCCGGAAAATGTACGGCGGCCAAACACAATATATGCCGCTGAAGGTGAATTACGCGGGCGTGATGCCGATCATTTTCGCCTGGGCGCTGCTGTTGTTCCCGACGACCATTGTCGGCTTTGCGTTCAAGAACAGCCCGACGGCGGCGCGCGTCGCGGCAGCGCTTTCGACCGGCTGGCCGCACTACGTCGTGCTCGCGGCGATGATTTTCTTCTTCAGTTATTTCTGGGTCGCGACGCAATTTCAGCCGGCGCAGATCGCGGACGATCTGAAAAAGTACGGCGGTTATATCCCGGGTGTGCGGCCGGGCGAACCGACATCGAAGTTTCTCGATTACACAATGACGCGGCTGACGTTCGCCGGCGCGATGTTCCTGACGCTGATTGCCGTGTTGCCGAGCCTGCTGAGTCAGGGATTGCACGTGCCGACGATCACGGCGCAATTTTTCGGTGGCACGAGCCTGTTAATCATAGTGGGCGTAATGCTCGACACGATGCGGCAGGTGGAAACGCACCTGATTCAACGCCATTACGACGGCTTCCTGCGAAAGGGGCGGATTCGCGGCCGTGCATTTGATCGCGCCACTTACGCCCGCGGTGAAGCAGCCGAGCACGGCACGCTGATGTGGCTTTACGTCGGCATTGCTGCGGTAGTCATCGTTGGCGTCGCGGCTTTTCTCGTCAATAAGTGAAACGCCGACTCGTTTTGTTAGGCGCGCCAGGCTCGGGCAAGGGAACGCAGGCGGAAATGATTACGCGCCAATTTGGTATCCCCGTGACCTCACCCGGAGCGATTCTGCGGCGCGAAAAGGATCTCGGGACGCCGCTTGGTTTGCAAACGGCGGAAATCATTCAGCACGGCGACCTGGTTTCGGACGAGATCATCGTCGAGCTGATCGAGGATTGGCTGCGCCTGCACGGGGCGCATGGGTTCGTGTTTGATGGATTCCCGCGCACTTTGCGGCAGGCCGAAGCTCTGTTGTCGATCTTGCAGCGGCTTCGCACCGCGCTCGACCTGGCCATCTGGCTCGACGTATCGGAGCAAACTGTGCGCGACCGCATCTCGGGTCGGCTGCAATGTCGTAGTTGCGGATTCGTGACGAGTGCGACGAGCGCGCACTTCGCCGATCGGCCGGTCTGCCCCTACTGCGATGGACGCTTGGAGCGACGGACGGACGACGACGCCACAGTGCTGCAAAAGCGGCTCGCGGAATTCAACACCAAGACGCAACCGCTCGCCAATTTCTACGGCAAGATGTCGATCTTGCACCGTATCGATGGCAACCGCGGACGCGAAGCCGTGTTTGCGGACATTTCGCGCCTGATCGAAGACAAAGTACCGGCATGATCCCGATCAAAAGCGCACGCGAAGCGGACAAGATGCGGCAGGCCTGCCGCACGGCGAGCGACATTCTCGATCGGGTGAGCGAGCTCGTCCGCCCCGGTATCACAACAAAGGAAGTGGACGAAGCCGCGGCCGATTTCATGGCAGAGGTAAAAGTGAAAAGCGCGTTTCTCGGTTACCGGCTCGGTCACCGCGTTTTTCCTGGTAACATTTGCATTTCGGTCAACGACGAAATCATCCACGGGATCGGGAGCCAGCGGCGCATTCAATATGGCGACATCGTCAAGCTCGACATCGGCATCATTCAAGACGGTTGGGTAGGGGACAATGCCAGCACCGTAGCTGTCGGCGTGGTGGACGATCGCACGGAACGCTTATTGCGCGCGACCGAGACGGCGCTCGACCGCGCGATTGCTGTCGCGTACGCCGGAGGACGGCTCGGGGACATCGGCGCGGAGATCGAAGATGAAGCGCGGCGGAATCATTTCACGGTCGTGCGCGAGTTCGTCGGCCATGGCGTCGGACGCAAACTGCATGAGGAGCCGCAGATTCCAAATTACGGCAGGCGCGGAAGCGGGCCGAAACTGAAACCGGGTATGACATTAGCGATCGAGCCGATGATCAACGCTGGCACGGAGTCAGTCATTCTGCTCGACAACGGCTGGACGGCGTCCACCGCCGATGGGATGCCGTCCGCGCATTTCGAGCACACGGTGTTAATCACAAAGGACGAGCCGGAAATTTTGACATGGCGCGCAAAGACGCAATTGAAGTAGAGGGCACGGTTGTCGAGCTGTTGCCCAATACCATGTTTCGCGTCGAGCTGCCAAACGGCCACCGCCTCCTCGCGCACATCTCCGGCAAAATGCGGCTCCACTTCATCCGCATCTTGCCAGGGGACAAAGTTATGCTAGAGATTTCCCCCTACGATTTGTCGAAGGGGCGGATCACCTACCGCCAGAAATGACAGCGCGGACATGGCTCCGCGGTTTTCGTTAGATCGACAATCACCTTTTATGAAAGTGCGACCGTCAGTGAAAAGACTTTGCGCCAGTTGCAAGATCGTGAAGCGCAAAAATGTCGTGCGCGTGATCTGCAAAAACCCGCGCCACAAACAACGCCAGGGATGAACCGCTTCAACGCTTTATCCCTTTAACCATTTAACAATAAGGTTGAACCGATAAAGAGTTGAAGAGTTGAAGCCAAAGAAATTTCCTTAACACCTCAAGAACATGCCCAGATTACTTGGAGTTGAAGTTCCCGCGGACAAACGCGTCGAAGCGTCGCTAACGTACATTTATGGGATCGGCTTTCCGACGGCGAAACGCATTCTCGAGCAGACCAACATTGACCCGAACACGCGGGCGAAGGATCTGACACCGCAGCAGTTGAACGAGATCATTCACGTGATTACGAACAACAAAATTCGGATCGAGGGCGATCTCCGGCGCGAGGTGCAGGGGGACTTGAAACGACTGCAGGCGATCAATTGTTACCGCGGCATTCGTCATCGACGGGGTCTCCCGGTGCGCGGCCAGCGCACATCGACAAACGCGCGGACGCGCAAAGGTCCGCGCAAGACCGTAGGCGTGATCCGTAATCCGGAGGCGAAAGCAGGAAAAGTTTAACCATGGCTGAACCGAAAACCCCAGCGAAAACGAAAGTCGACAAAAAGCCTGCCGTAAAAGCGGCTGACCCTGAAAAACCGATTGCTCAGGCGCCAGCGACTGACGAGAGCAAAACGGCAAAGAAGTCTGCGAAACCGCGCAAGGAAGAAGCGCTCGCCGCGGCACCGCCGGCGGAAAACCTTTCACTCGCCAGCGATGACATTGAGCCGGTCAAAATCATCAAGGCCAAGGGAAGCAAAAATGTCCACGCCGGTATCGCGCATGTGCTCGCGACGTTCAACAACACGATCGTCACGATTACCGACTTGACGGGTAAAGTCATTGGCTGGTCGAGCGCCGGTAAAGTGGGTTTCAAAGGATCGCGCAAGAGCACCGCTTACGCGGCGCAAATGGTGGCGCAGGACGCGTCGCGACAAGCGATGGGGCACGGGTTGAAGGAAGTTGAAGTGCGCGTCAAGGGGCCGGGCGCTGGTCGCGAGTCGGCTGTGCGCGCGTTGCAAGCGGTAGGGCTTGATCTCACCGTCATCAAAGACGTCACGCCGGTTCCGCACAATGGCTGCCGCCCACCAAAACAGCGCCGCGTCTAGAGAAGTTAAAGGTGTTACAAAGGTCACAATGTTACAAAAGGCAGCTTACGAGTGAGCCTCTCCGATGTAACCTCGTAAGGATTTAACGAACCCCATGGGCAGATACACCGGACCGAAAACAAAAGTGAGCCGCCGCTATGGCGTGCCGCTTTTCGGATCATCGAAATCGCTCGAGCGAAAAAATTATCCGCCAGGCATGCACGGACCGAAGGGTTCGCGGCGGAAGCAGTCCGATTACGCCATCGCGCTCGG
>DASTDG010000263.1:0-2961 GCA_035710475.1 Chthoniobacterales bacterium
TTCAAAGTCGGGCCGATCGCGCCGAAAAAAGAAGGCGCTTCCCCAGTCTTTGTCGGGTATGGCCGCATTCCTGGCTTACCGAGTCGATAAGAATCACGGCGCGTCATCGCTTTCGCGGCCTTCTCGTTCTGGTGACGAAATTGCTGGCGTCATGCTCGGGACCGGAGCGGCCGATCTTGCAGCCGAATCTCGCCACTTTTGGTGGTAGTGATTCGCGAGCACCGCGGCGATAAGCGTCATCATGATAGCAATGACAACGCGCTGCTCACGTTTGGTGAGCACGAACATGTTTCTCATGCGCCTTTGCCAAAGCTACCGCATGACAGGCTGCGCGTAGCGAATCGGATCGGGCACGCCAACTTCGCGAAAACCTTTCAGGCGTAACCGGCAGGAGTCGCACTCGCCGCAGGCGCGGCTGTCCGGCGCGGGATCGTAGCAACTATGAGTGAGCGCAAGATCGACATTTAGTTCGAGTGCTTTGCGGATAATATCGGCCTTCGAGAGATTAATCAGTGGCGCGTGAACTTGGAACCGGCGGCCCTGCACGCCTGCTCTCGTGCCGAGGTTCGCCAACGTCTCGAACATCGCAATGAACTCCGGCCGGCAGTCGGGATAGCCGCTGTAGTCGATCGCGTTGACGCCGATGAAAATGTGGCCAGCGCCTTTGACTTCCGCCCAGGCGAGCGCGTGCGCGAGGAAAATGGTGTTCCGTGCCGGCACGTAAGTGATCGGAATCCCCGCGCCGATTTGCTCTTCAGATCGTTTCCTCGGAACATCGACATCATCCGTCAACGCCGAGCCGGCAAAGATCGAATTGTCGATCTTAATAACTCGATGCTCTTTCGCGCCTAACGAATTGGCGATGCGCCGGGCGGCTTCGAGCTCAAACCGGTGCCGCTGTCCATATTCGAACGACATTGCCGAGGTTTCGTAGCTTTCCGAAATCGCCATCGCCAACGTTGTTGCGGAGTCGATCCCGCCGCTCAGGAGAACGACCGCATGTTTCATGTGTTGTCGCAAGTTTGTCAGGCGCGCGCCGTGGATCGCAACTTGGAAAATTGTGCCACTTCATCGGCCATCGCGGCTAATCTTCTTCACGGTTGTCGTTTTGTCCGGGTATTCGGCGCGGACGCTCAGCGCGATCCCGCCGCGGGCTGAGAATTGCGCCGTCACAATCGCCTCGCGTGGCGCGCACGCTTTCACGAAATCATCCAGGATGCGGTTCGTCACCGCTTCATTGAAGGCGCGCTCATTTCGGTACGAGGCGAGATAGAATTTGAGCGACTTGCTTTCGACGCAGCGCCGGTCCGGCACATAGTCGATCTGGATGCGAGCGAAATCGGCTTGGGCGGTGACGGGACACAACGACGTGAAATCGTCCGTTTCAAAGTGAATCCAATACTTCCGTCGCGCCGGGTTGAGAAACGTCTCGAGACGCGCTTCGGCGGGCGAGCTTGGAATTTTTGCTTCGCTGCGACCGAGCAAAGTCAATCGGCTGGTGTTGGAACGTCCCGTCATCGCTTGTCTGCTTGAACGTTCAACGTTCCGCGGGCAACCTTCAACTCCCAACCGCTCATGCCTGCGTCGGAAGATCGACAAGACCACATCGGGATCATCGACATGATCGCGCACGACGCGAAGAGGGACGAAATCGTGCTCGTGATGAACGAACCCCGTGCGTGGGACGGCACAGATGCGCAGCTGCACCAGTTGCAGGAACGCTTTAACGCCTACGCCTCTTTTCTGCTCGACGGCGAATTGGCCGAGGCGCATCCGGAGCTTGTCGGAAAACGCGCTCGGATCGAGGTGCGCTGTGCTCAGATGCCGGACACGCGCGCAATCGATTTGTTAGGCATGATCCGCGACCAGCTCGCGTTTCAGGACATCCAGGTTGAGGTGGTGGTGCAAGATCGACAAGCAAGCGTCAGTATTTGAGGAACGCCGTGACCGTGACCGGGGCGAGCCGCTCGCGGCCGTGGAGAAACTCCAGCTCGATGAGAAATTGCGCTTCCACGAGTTCGCCGCCGACCTTTTTGATTAGAGCTGCCGCGGCTGCCGAAGTTCCACCTGTTGCCAGCAGATCGTCGACCAGCACGACGCGCTCGCCGCGCGTAATCGCGTCGATGTGCATCTCCATCTCTGCTTCACCGTACTCGAGTGAGTATTTCGCCGTCTCGGTTCTGTAAGGCAACTTGCCGCGCTTCCGAATCGGAATGAACCCGACGCCGAGTTCGTAAGCGACCGTCGATCCAAAAAGAAACCCGCGCGCGTCGATGCCGACGATCTTGTCGATTTTTATCCCGCGGCAACGCTCCAGAAACAGATCGATTGACTGGCGAAATAACGCCGGATCGCTCAAGATCGGCGTGATGTCCTTAAAGATGATGCCCTTTTTCGGAAAATCGGGCACATCGCGCAGCGCGGCGCGTAAGTTGTCGATGTTGCCCCCGGCCATCGGCGCGATGCTAACGACTCACTCTGAAACGTCAATCTCACCGGCGAAGTAGCTGGCCTAACTACCTGATGCGCATACCAGGAAAGCTCTTCTGGACATCCTTGCCGCTGATCGCAGGATTGGTGGTACCGTCGCTTATCTTGATTGCGGTGGAGACGATTGCCGGCCGAATACCGTTTGGCGCTGCTCTGACCGATGTCTGGTCGCAGCAATTTGCTGACGGTGAAAATGTGTTCCTGCTCTCCGCGATTGGGCTCATTCCATTCGCGTTATTGTCGATCTTCTCATTTTTCGCTGCGCGGTGGTTGTCACCGCGGCGTCTTGCGTGCGTTGCGCTTGGTGGCTTATTGGGCATTCTCCTCTACATGGTTCCAGCGCATGCGACAATTTGGTATCCGCTCTGCGCGGGCGGCCACATATCCTCGACAGCGGCGATAACCTTCCTGTTTATTCCGTTTTATTGCGTCCCAGCTCTGGCCGTGGGGCTGCTCGTCGGCTGGATAGTC
>DASTDG010000264.1:0-15709 GCA_035710475.1 Chthoniobacterales bacterium
GCATTTAAAGAAGAATTTCCCTATCTGCGTGCGGACTCAGGCCAACTTTTCGAGTTTGACCGCGATTGGCTCTATGCCGCGATTAATCGCGCAGCTGATGCCGCCGGTTACCCGAGCTGGTGGCTAACCGATCACGTGACGGAGAGCATCGCGTTTTATCTGCGACTGCGGAATGACGAGAACGTGGTCGCGTTCCGTCAGCTCGCCGAGACGGTGCAGTACGTTTTCAAAGCAATCGGCTACAAGGAAATTATTCCATATTTCGCGCCGGCGCCGCCGCCGATTTCGCTTTCGCTGTTGGAGATTGCGCACGCCGCCGGCACCGGTTACGAGCTGGCCTTTTTCGATTTACTCGAGAAACGCCTCACGGCGCTCATTGAGACTGGCGTGGACAACCTGCGGTTTTCAGGGCTGCAGCGCTGCGTCAAATTCGTGCGGGGCGTCAGGGTGTGGACACGTGGGTGTGACGTGTTGCGCGAGGAGATTGTGTGCTTCATTCGTGAGCGGCTAACATCAACAACTGCCGAGCGCCTCAAATGTGAATTGCGCTGAGCCATGACCATCTTTGAGAAAATTATCGCGCGCGAAATTCCGGCGAAGATCATCTGGGAAGACGACGAGGCGGTTGCGTTTCACGACGTCAATCCGCAGGCGCCGGTGCACGTGCTCATCGTCCCCAAACGGGTGATCCCACGACTGGCGGTGGTCACAGAAGCGGATCGTGCAACTTTGGGCAAGCTGCTGCTCGTCGCGGGAGAGCTGGCCCGGAAGCTGGGCATCGAGCAGACCGGCTACCGCGTGATCATCAACAGCGGGCCGGACGCGGGCGAAAGCGTACCGCATCTACATGTCCATTTGTTAGGCAAACGCGCGCTGGCCTGGCCGCCCGGGTAAAATCCGCGATTGTAGAGGCGCTCGTCGCGGCGAGCGCACGTTCGCCGGCGGCTGAGGTCAGCCGCCGCTACAGCTCCGCGCGCCGGAACCTGATTGTTCGGCGCCAGCCGCTTCTTCTATAACCGGGACCGAGAATCAACCAGGAGGAAATTATGCTGAAATATCTGTTCACCATTATGGTTAGCTTGAGCCTGGCGCAGTTCGGAGCTGCGCAAACTGAATCGAAAGCGGGCGCGGCGGAGAAAAACTGGCCGACGAATGCGCTGCACGCGCATGTCTGCGGGATTCATTTTTACAGCGGTGACATGAAGCGCCAGATCATTGCCGAGCATTATTGCTCGCATTGGACCGACGAGATCCTGCAATGCATCATCTACGACTCAAACAAGCCAAACGCGCGGTTGATCGGCGTCGAATACATCGTCAGCGCGAAAATTTTCGAGTCGCTGCCGGCCGAGGAGAAAAAGCTCTGGCACAGTCACAATTATGAGGTGAAGTCCGGCGTGCTCACCGCGCCGGAAATGGCGGACTCGGCGGAAAAAGATCTGGTCAAGGTGTTGATCGGCACTTACGGCAAAACCTGGCACATGTGGCAGGTTGATCGAGGCGACAAAATCCCAATGGGCATTCCGCAACTCATGATGGCATTCACGACGGACGGCCAGGCCTCGCCTAGCATTCTTGCCGAGGGGGACAAGCTCTACGGCGCCGCCGCGTCGAAAAAGACAGCGCGCGCCGATATTCCTGACGCGAAGATCGATCCCGGCGCGGATAGCTGGCAGAAAGGCCAGGCCATGCAGCTCGACCTGAAGCCTGTCACGGTGTCGGCTGGGTCTGGAGCGTCGACCCAATAAGAAGTTACGCTGGCCGTTTGCGGCTGAGGCGAGCCGCCGCTACATAGCGCGCGGGAATGGATTGCTGCATCTGATGAGCGCGATGCTTGAACCTGTTCGACCAATCACGCTGGAGGAAATACATGCCGCGCGCAAACGGATTGCGAACACGGTCTTCAGAACACCGCTCGTGCGGCTGGATCTGGGTCCGGAGTTCCCAGACGTGCAGCTGAAGCTCGAAAATCTGCAGCCGATCAACGCATATAAATTGCGCGGTGCAGTGAATGCCGTGGCCCTCCTTAGCGAAACTGAACGCAAGCGTGGGGTGTGGACGATTAGCGCGGGCAATGCCGGCCAGGGCGTTGCCTACGCCGCGAAAGAAGCCGGTGTGACCTGCACCGTCGTCGTTATCGAAACGGCGCCGCAATCTAAGCTCGACAGAATGCGGGCACTCGGCGCGAAGTTGGTTCCGGTGTCGTACGATGCCGCTTGGAAGGCGCTCGACGAGCGCGCCTTTCCCGGAGTGGAGGGGACATTCGTGCACCCATTTGATGATCACAACTTCATCGCTGGACACGGCACGCTCGGGCTTGAGATTCTCGAAGACGCGCCGGATACGAAGGCAATTGTCGCCAGCATTGGCGGCGGCGGCTTGATCACCGGCGTTGCGAGCGCCGTCAAGGCGCTCAAGCCCGACATCAAAATTTTCGGCGTGGAACCGGAAACGGCGGCGCCGGCCGCGCTATCGCAGCAGGCCGGTTCGCCGCAAGTATTCAAAAATTGGAAGGCCTCATTCGTCGACGGCGCCGGGGGCCAAAGCATGTTCCCGCGCATGTGGCAGCGGATGACAGGTCTGGTGGACGATTATTTCGTCGTAACTCTCGATGACACGATAAAGGCGATGCGACTCATGGCCGAAAAGGCACGGGTCATCTCCGAAGGCGCAGGCGCGCTTCCGCTAGCTGCGATTTTAAGCGACAAGATCGACAATGGCCCAGTGGTCGCGATTGTGTCGGGCGGAAACATCGACCTTCAGAAATTCTGCGAGCTGATCGCGACGTCCCGGGATTAAGTCGGCAATCATTCTTTGACAATCACAGTGGTGCCTTCGGGCGCCGCGTCGAAAAAGTGCTCCGCCATGCCTTTCGGCAAACGGATGCAGCCGTGCGACGCCGCATACGGCGGTACATACCCCTCGTGCATGGCATAACCGCTGCGGAAGAACAACGCGTACGGCATGCGCGCACCATCGAAGTGTGTGCCCGGCGGCCGGCCGTCTTTGCGGGCGTCGATGTTGAACTTCACGATATTACCGTAGGCGTCCACGTAGTCTCCGAAAACAGTTGAGACATGATGCTCATCCTTGCCGATGACCTGATACTGACCCGGCGGCGTGGAAAAGCCCGGTCTACCGGTCGAAACCACCGAGACGCCGAGGAGATGTTTGCCCTTGTAGAAATAAGCCTTCTGTTCGCCTATGTGGACGACGATTTTCGGTTCGCCGGAGCCCCTTTCGCCGTCCCACCAGCCGACTGGTGTGGGCGCTGGTGTCGGGAACGCCGCAGAGAGTGATAGTTGCGGTTCCGGCGGAATGGGCGCGCAACTGCACAGGAAGAGCGCAATCGCCGCGACGGCGAAAATTCCTATCGACCAGAGCGATTTCATGAAGGGGTGCATTTTATGAGGCGACGCTCGTTAGGTGCTTCAACTGCAAAGCACGATGTGGACCTAATGTGCCCCGATGAGTTGAAGTTGACGCGTGCGCAACCGCACATACGCTCGGCTCATGGCTACTCTGACCGAGCCGACAACCAGCTCATCGTCGCAAAGCAACGCACGTCCGGTCGTGCAACCGCCGATTCATCTGCGCAGCTGGATCGAAGCGAACCGCGACAAATTTAAGCCGCCCGTCAGCAATCAGTATCTTTATGATGGGCGCGACTTGTTTGTCATGGTGATTAAGGGGCCAAACGCACGCAACGATTTTCACCTCGTCGATTCGGAGGAGTATTTCTATCAGCTGCAGGGCGACATCAAAGTGCGCATCCGAGAAAGGGACCGCACCGTCGATCACATCGTGCGCGAGGGTGAGACGTTCTTTATTCCGCCGAATGTGCCGCATTCGCCGCAGCGGCCGCCGGACACAATCGGGGTTGTCGTTGAACGCCGCCGCCCGCCCGGCGAGAAGGAGCACGTGATTTTTTACTGTGAGAATTGCGGCGCATTGGTTGAAGACATTCATTTCGACTGCGCTGACATTGTGCAGCATTTTAGCCGGGCCATGCTCGAATTTTGGAACGACGACGCGCGGCGCACCTGCAGAAACTGCGGCAAAAAAGTCGAAAAGCCGGAGCCGATGCAGCCGTTCTGACGAACGGCAGTGATGAGTGACAGGTGACGAGTGACGGGTTTCCATTAGCTTCGCTGTTCGTTTCTCGTCACTTACTCGTCACTTTCCGTGAAGATCGACATCCACACGCACATTTTGCCGCGCAATTGGCCCGATCTCGACGCGAAATACGGCTATAACGGTTTCGTTCGCCTGGAGCACAGCGATCCCTGCACGGCGCGCATGATGATCGGCGACCGAGTGTTCCGCGAGATCACGGACAACTCGTGGGATCCGCAGCGGCGCCTCGAGCAAATGCATCGGAGTGGGGTTTCGATGCAGGTGTTGTCGACCGTGCCGGTGATGTTCAGTTACTGGGCGAAACCGGCCGACGCGCTCGATTTATCGCAGCGATTGAATGATCACATCGCGGAAGTCGTGCGCGAGTACCCGGCGCATTTCACCGGTCTGGGAACGATCCCGTTGCAAGATGTCGATCTTGCCGCAGGGGAACTGGAGCGGTGCGTGCGCGACCTCGGCCTCTGCGGCGCGGAGATTGGGACGCACGTGGATGCTAACGAACATTGTCACGGCGCGAACTGCCGCAATCTCGACGATCCGGCGCTGGATGTAATCTGGCGCGCCGCGGAGCAGCTCGAAGTGGCCATTTTTGTTCACCCCTGGGATATGATCGGCCAGGAACGGATGCCGAAATACTGGCTGCCGTGGCTGGTCGGCATGCCGGCCGAAACTTCACTCGCGATTTGCTCGATGATGTTCGGAGGTGTGTTCGAACGTTTCCCGAAGTTGCGCGTGGCTTTCGCGCACGGTGGCGGCGCTTTCCCCTTCAGCATCGGGCGCATCGAGCAAGCATTTCATGCCCGGCCCGATCTGGTCGCCATTCATAACGATACGAATCCGAGAAAATACCTTGCCCAAGAAAGCGCGCCGGCGCGGTTTTACGTCGATTCACTCGTCCACGATCCGGACGCATTGCGCATGTTGTTGCGCTTGTTTGGCGCGAAGCGCGTGGCGTTGGGATCCGATTATCCATTTCCACTCGGCGAATCCAATCCAGGCGAACTTATCGAATCGATGCCAGACCTTTCGCCGGTCGAAAAGCAGCAGGTCCTGGCCGAAACCGGACGCGAGTTTCTGGGTCTGGAGAGCGCCGTGCCCGCCGCACGTTAGCTCGGCGTGCATGCAGTCGGCTTAATTTCATAGATGCGACGGTGCTCTGCCGTCGTCATCTGTCGCTACATTTCATGCCGGATAGCCCACAAATCGTGGAAGATCGGTTTGAAAAGCGATTCTTTCAGAAACGGCACCCCGGGTGATCCGCCGGTGCCTTTCTTGGCGCCAATCGTTCGTTCGACAAGTTTGATATGGCGGTAACGCCACTCCTGCAGCCCTTCATCGAAATCGGTCATCAATTCGAACAAGATCGACATCTCCGGAGCCGTTTTATAGAGCCGCAGAATTTCCTTCTGGACCTGTTCGTTAGGTCCATTCGGTTTCGTGACGTCGCGCTTCTTTAGTTCCGCCGGGATCTGTGCCCCGCGCGTTTCGAGAAAATCATAGAAATGATCGACCACCGTGCGTTGATGCACGCGCCGCTGCAGCCGATCCGCGCCGGGGAAATCCGGTTTCACATGACTCAGCGCGGACTCGCGTTTGTAGCCGAGAACGAACTCGATTTCGCGAAATTGCACCGATTGAAATCCTGACGCCGTCTCGAGCCGGTCGCGGAAGCTGGAGAACGACTTCGGCGTCATTGTTTCAAGGATGTCGACCTGCTGCACGAGTGTTTTCATGATCGTGCGGGTGCGTTTGAACGAATGGATCGCGCCGAAGAGATCACCCGCGGAAAAGTCGCGATTTATCTTTTCGAACTCATGGAGCAACTGTTTGAACCAAAGCTCGTAGGTCTGATGAATGATGATAAAGAGCATTTCGTCATGCTCCGGTGGGCTCGACCTCGGATTCTGCAATGTGAGCAGTTTCTCCAAATCGAGATAATTGGCGTAGGTGAGTGGGGGCATGGCGCTTTCCCATATTAAATCCGGCGCGCTCGCTGACAAAGTCGGATTCTGCTGCGCCACCGATCGGCACGAAACTCGGCGAGGGAATCACAGTTGAGGAGATGAAAGAACTGCGCTGGTTGAAACCGAAGCTCGTGGCGCAAACGAGTGGACAAACTACGGACTGCTGCGTCACGCTACTTTCGAAGGATTGCGTGATGACAAAACTGCGGCCGAGGTAACGCGCAAAGTCGCGGCGTGACAGCTAAACGGAACCTGCTAGACCGAGGCGCTCCGCGTCGGAGCGCAACGCGGCAATCACGTTTGTGATTACGTCGTCGAGCGGCATGCCGAGCTCGGTCGCGCCGCGGTTAATGTCCTGACGGCTGACGGCACGGGCGAATGCTTTATCTTTGAGCTTCTTTTTTACGGCGGCAAGATCGACAGCGTGGATGTTTTTTGTTGGCCTAACGAGTGCCACTGCAACAACGAAACTGCTCAGCTCATCCACGGCATAGAGAGTCTTCTCGAGCGGCGATTCGCGCGCCACGCCGGAATAATCGGCGTGAGAGAGAATCGCGCGACAAACTTCTTCGTTCCAGCCGTTCTCCCGCAGCCAGGCAACGCCGACGAACGGGTGACCTTCCGTCGAGCTGCGTTCCAGGTTTGGGTGACGCTCGTAATCCATGTCGTGCAGCAGGCCAACCGCTTCCCATGCATCGATATCTGCGCCGCGCAGCTGGGCAAAATGCTTCATCGAATCGGCGACCGCATAACAATGTTTGCGGAGACTTTCCGATTGCACCCATTCGTGCAGAATTGTGAGCGCGCGCTCTGCCAAGGTCATGGGGACGAAATGCCAGAATTAGCAATAGACGCAGAGCGGTGCGACAATTGGTTCGTCATCGAGCGCGGGCGAGGGAGTTATCGCTGCCGAAGTGATTATCAGTGGTTGGCACGCGGCCGCAAATAAAGCTGTCTGGAAGTGAAATCGAAGATAGCCGAATTCATTGCAAGGTGCTCGATCCCGAGCAAACCGGCAACTTCCGAATCGGTGCCGCGGCCGATCGCTTCCGAATCAAGGACAGCGACGGTTGCGCTCGCCGGTTTGATTTCGTAACTGCCGATCCGCATCGCCGGCACAATCGCCAGACGAACGTCGGTAGCGGACCTTCCAATGCCTTGCGCGGCAATCCGCGCGGGCGCGTCACCGATCCTTGCGCGTTTAGCGAAGGCGGCGTCCAGCAGCGTCAAATACGATCCGGTATCCAGCATGAAATAACATGAGGCGCCGTTCGCTGCTCCTGCGATTCGCAGGTGCCTGTGCGCGATCGAAAACGGAACTGGCGTCCAGCCCTGCTCGGTAAGAATCGAACGCACCATCTGACTCAGTTCGCTGCCCGGCGGCACCAACCGCCAGCCGTTTTTGGTGCGCATCCACGTCGCGGCTTCGAAATGTTGCACGTTCGGTCGCGATGAAGTGAAATAAACCAGGTGATGCGACAGATCCAGGATCGCCGCGAATTTCACCAGTTCGCGTAAGCCTAGGACGCCACTGGCGTTTGCGTGCCGGCCGCCGTAGCTGACCACTGGAGCAACGGCCACGGGCACATTTGTCAGAGTGCAATTGCCAGCCTTCAGTTCCTTGATCGTAGCCGTGCCATAGAACTCACGGCTCGGGCCAAATGCACCGCGCACGTGGGATGTCGTCTTCGACTCGGTAAGACCGAGCTCTTTCACGCTCGAGCGGAAAATCAGCGTAGCGGGTGAGCCTGTGTCGATGATGAGATTGCCGGGCTTGCCGTTGGCGCTGACCGGGAGATGATAGAACTTGCCGACGGGCACAAGCTGCGCTCCGCCATATCCGTGTTGCGTCAAATAGCTGCCGAGCGCATCGAGTGCGACTGCGCCACGCGAAAGATTTGGGATGACAAAAGCCCAAAACATAAGGACGCCACACCGGCCAACCTTGTACCGCATATCCGACCTACTCGGCGGGATTGTCGATCTTACTCGCCTCTGCGCAACTGCCGCTTCGCCTGCGATCGCCCGTGGCTCTGGCCGCTAATTAGAAGTATTGACCTGTTCGCGCTGCGATTTACGCTGGCTGACAAATTCAGGAGGAGAAAAATTATGATCAAGTTGCTTGCCTTCGGAGCCATTTCGTTGCTTGCCGTCGCCGCACCGGTATTCGCCGCCGCCGAAAGGGACGCCATGATGGAGAAGGAGAAAGCCATCTGGCAAAGCGTGCAGGACAAAAAGTTCGACGGGTTCCGCAAATATTTCGCTAGTGACTATCGCGCCGCTTACGCGCAGGGAATCTACAACATCGACCAGGAGATGGACTCCGTCCAAAAGGCCGACTTGAAATCGTTCTCGCTCAGTGATTCCACTGTCGTCATGCCCGACAAGGACACGGCGTTGCTGACCTACAAATCGACCACGCAAGGCACCCAGGGCGGTAAAGATATGTCGGGCACGTGGAACTGTGCTTCGGTCTGGCACAAGTCCGGTGCGGAGTGGAAGGTTGTCTTTCACACCGAGGTAAAGGCGCAATAGGCTGCCGTCGATGAATTCGACTCCCTCGGCGACGACCGCGGGAGGAGCGGCTGCCTGACGAAGAAGTGTCGATGCGAAACGCGCGTAACGAAGTTTCGGTCCGGGCGGGTCAGATCGAGTTCGTCAAAGTCAACACTGACGCCTGGCGATGGCGCGACGTTTATCGCTGGCTCCTTGGTCTTCGGTGGCCGCAGTTCGCCGCATTCGTCGGCGCAGTTTACGTCGCTCTGAATCTTCTTTTCGCCGCGCTCTACAGTCTCAACCAAAACAGCATCGCGGGAAGGACCACGCATTGGTTCCTGGATTGCTTTTTCTTTAGCGTGCAAACGCTCGCCACCGTCGGCTACGGACACATGTATCCGCAGACGCTCTACGGACACGTGATCAGCACGATCGAAATCATGACCGGAATATTCCTGCTCGCGGTCATGACCGGCCTCATTTTCGTGCGGTTTTCCCGGCCGATCGCCCGGGTCGTGTTTAGTAAACCCATTGTCGTCGCCGCGCTAAACGGCAAGCCGACGCTGATGGTGCGAATCGGCAACGAGAATCAGCACAGCATGGTCGAGGCCGAGTTCCGGATCATGTACTCGCGTGATGAACCGCTGTTGGAAGGCGGAGATTTCAGATACTTTTACGTTCTCAAATTGCATTTCGACCGGCTGACCGTGTTTCCGGCGGCGTTAACTTTGCGACATACGATCGACGAGCAAAGTCCGCTTTACGGCGCAACTCCCGAATCGCTCCAGACGGAGCGCGCACTTTTTATTGTTTCGGTAGTAGGGATTGACCCGGTCATCGCCGCGGCGGTTCAAACGCAGAAAGATTACCATTGGCGCGACGTCCGCTTCGGCGAGCGCTTCGTCGAGATTTACACCGAACAGGGCGGCGGGAGACTAACTGTGGATTACGGGCGGCTCCATGAAACCGAGCCGGCGGAGTTGTAGCTCATAACGAGTGTCGCGATTGAGTTTCGCATCGGCCCGGTCACCTGCTATAGCGAAGTGATGGCCGGGCAGCACAATCACCTCGATAAACCAGAGCCGCGCTGGCAGGCATTGCTCGCCGTGCTGGCGATAGGCGCCATTTATCTTGCGCTGCCGCGCAATCTTATCATCGGTCCGATTTGGCTGGTGCCCACTTTGATCGTTCTTCTGCTTGTCCCGACAGTGGTGAGTCACCGCGTTGGCAAACGCTCGCTGAACCGCGCGTTGGGCATCCTCATTAATGGCATCACGACGGTGGCGTTGATTGGATCGGTCGGGCTGCTGGTGCGCGCGCTGCCTTCGCATGTGGGATCGCCGCTCGCGCTATTGCGCTCTGGTGGACTGCTCTGGCTGACGAACGTGATCGTTTTTGCCCTCTGGTACTGGCGGCTGGATGGTGGCGGCCCGACGCGACGGCATGAGGAGAAAAAATTCGGCAGCACCAGTTTTCTTTTCCCGCAAATGCAAATCCCGCAGGATGAACGCACCCAGTTTGCCTGTGCGCGGTGGCGACCGCGCTTTATCGATTATCTCTTCGTTGCCTTTACCCAAAGCTCGACTTTTGGCCCGACCGACGCGCCGCTGCTCGCCCGCTGGGCAAAAGTTTTGGCCATGATTCAGGTTTTCATTTCACTCAGTATCATCATTCTTCTCATCTCCCGCGCAGTAGGTGTGCTGTGAAGCTGACGTTAAATCGTTGAAACGTTACATCGTTACATCGATTCACGACTGACGCTTCTGAATTGGACGTTGGGCGTTAAGCGCCTGCCGCGCCGTAGCCTTGCGCAGGCGGGTTGAGCGTTGGAGATTTTCTGCTCCTGATGAACACTCGGATCGGCACCTCCGGTTTTCAGTATGCCGAATGGAAAGGCAATTTTTACCCGGAGGATCTGCCGGCGAGCAAGATGCTCCCGTTTTACGCGGAGCGTTTTTCCACGACCGAGATCAATTACACCTTCCACCGCATCCCGGCGCTGAAAACGATCGAGAACTGGAAAACACTGACGCCGGAGAAATTCCGGTTCGCGCTCAAGGCGCCGCAGAAAATCACACATTGGTCGAAATTGCGCGATTGCTCCGACACGTTGGAATATTTCTGCAAAGTCGTAACCGGGCTCGGGGGCCGACTTGGGCCGGTCCTATTTCAGTTGCCGCCCACTTTCAGGAAAGACGTCGATATCTTGAATGCATTTCTTCGCGAGCTGCCGGAGATGCGCGCGGCGTTTGAGTTCCGCCACGCCTCCTGGTTCGACGATGAACTGTTCGAACTACTCAAGTCTCGAAACGTCGCTCTTTGCATCGCCGACACGGCCGACCTTGCAACTCCAAAAATCATCACCGCTGATTATGGTTATCTTCGACTGCGTCGCGAAGATTATAAGAACCTCGACATCGAAGCCTGGGCGAAATTCCTGCGGGAGCAGAAAGGGATTTGGCACGATGTTTTTGTTTACTTTAAACACGAGGAGAGCGGCATCGGACCGAAGCTTGCCGCCGAGATGATCAAGCTCGTCGTAACATCATGAACTGCAGGAGTAGATCGTTCAATCGGAGCTTCGGTTTTGTCGGCATCGCGCTACTCTTCTTTGTCTTCTACCACTCGACCATGGCGCAAAACGCTTCGCCCGCGCCTCAGCGCGACATCAATGCCGTCCTGGCCGCACATGACCGAGACTTGCTCGCCCTGCCGGATGTTGTCGGCGTTTCCGTTACGACGCTCGATGATCACCGCACGCCCTGCCTGAAAATCATGCTCGCCCGACACAACCCGAAAACGGAGCGCGCGATTCCGCGCTCCATCGAAGGCTACCCTGTTATCTTCAAGGTGACCGGCGAAATTCGCGCTCTCGACCAACCGTAGCCGCCTCTGCAGGGCAAGCGCATCGCTTACCGTTTTCATGTTTGGTTTTGGCAGACGCAGCGCTTGCCCTACAATTTTGCTGTGGCAACGATCGCGGAAAATCTGGAGCGCGTGCGTGCCCAAATGGCCGAAGCGGCGGAAAAAAGCGGTCGCAACATTGCTGATGTCGAACTCGTCGCGATTTCTAAGACGCACGACGCCGAGAAAGTACGCGAAGCGGTCGAAGCGGGACAAATTTTATTCGGTGAAAGCCGTGTGCAGGAAGCGCGGATAAAAATCCCTGAGCTGCCGTCGAGCTTGCGTTGGCATTTCGTTGGCCATCTCCAGAAGAATAAAATCCGTCACGCGCTGCCGCTCTTCGAATTATTTCATGGCGTCGACAATGTCGATCTGGCGCGGCAGATGGACCGCATCGGGCAAGAGGAGGGGATGCATCCGCGAGTACTTCTCGAAGTCAATGTTGCGGGCGAGGGGAGCAAGTTCGGGTTTAACTCGGAGAAATTGAGTGAGCAAATGGAAGAGCTCTTCGGGCTGCCGCGGCTCATGATCGAAGGACTGATGTGCATCCCGCCGCTGGCCAAAGAAGCGGAAGCATCACGAAAACATTTTGTGCAACTTCGCGAGTTGCGTAACGCACTCGAAAAGGAATTTGCCGTGAAACTCCCGCAGCTTTCGATGGGAATGACGAGCGACTACGCGGTCGCCGTCGAAGAAGGCGCGACGCTTGTGCGGGTCGGCACGGCGATTTTCGGCGAGCGCAAACGGAACATAGACTTGTAGTCTGTGCCGCCAGCGCGTTTTAAACCCGCTGAGTTGAACAGCGGACAAAATGTCCGCTCTGGGCACACAGGCTGGAAGCCTATGTTCCGATTGCTCTTGAGACCATCGTGCTGCTAAGATCGACATCCAATGCGCCTGGAGCCGATCAACATTCAACAAATCGGGAGTGAGCTGGCAATTCAGTGGAACGACCAAACTGAGTCCTACTTGAATTTAGAAAAGCTGCGCCGTGCGTGTCCCTGTGCCGCGTGCGGAGGCGAGCCGGACGTGCTTGGGAATATTTCCCGGCCGCTGGTGAGTTACACTAACAACAGTTTTCAGCTCGCGAGCTTCAACATGGTCGGCGGCTACGCGCTGCAGCCGCGCTGGCGCGACGGGCACGATACCGGCTTATTCACCTTTCAATACCTGCGGAGGTTAGCGACGCCGGTAAGATCGACATGAGCAACGGAACGAAACTTTTCATCATTGCTTGCTGTGTCGCGCTTTGTGCCGGTGCGCCTATTTTCGTGCGAACCGGCCCGTCGACCAACCCGCGAGCGAAAAGCGAAGTGCAGCCGGTAAACAATCAGCAGTCGCAGCGAGCGCGCTGGGTGCAGGTGTAGAGGCGCTTGTGCCAAGCGCCTGTCTATCAGTTCCGGCGTTTGGCACAAACGCCGCTACAACGTCACCCGCAACAGCGTCGTTCCCTCCGCGCGCGCATGTAATTGTCGATCTTGGAGCGATGCTGGAATGAGACAGAACTTTCCCGGCGCAAGATCGACATCGGCGCAACTCACCATTCCGGTGAGACAACAGACAATCGCAAACTGACCGCGCGGCGTAACTTCGCGCGGCGCAGCGACATTCCATTTTTGGACTTCGAAGAGCTCGTATCTCACCAGCAGCTCACCGTCGGGTTTGATTAGTCCCGGCGCGACGTCGTTGAAGTCGATACATTGCAATGCTTCATCGACATGCAGCGGTCGCCGGTTGCCGGAATCGTCTTTGCGGTTCCAATCAAAGAGGCGATACGTCGTGTCGCTGTTCTGCTGAATCTCAACCAGCACGCAACCGGCGCCGATAGCGTGAAAACGACCGGCCGACAGAAACATCGCATCGCCGGGTTTGACGCGGATGCTGTGGACGTGATCGGCAACTGATGCGGCGCGGAGTGATTTTTCGAATTGCTCCCGCGTGATCGAGTTTCTGAAGCCGACGAAAATCTCTGCGCCAGGATCAGCGGCGGCGACGTACCAAAATTCGGTTTTTGGCTCGCCACCGAGTTTCGCCGCGATGTTTTCCGGCGGATGAACCTGCAAAGAAAGTTTGTCCTGCGCATCGAGCAGTTTGATTAGCAACGGAAAGCGCGGCGCGTCGGGGACGTTGCCGAAAATGGAATCTCGATTTTGCAACCACAGCTCGTGCAATGTTTTGCCTTTAAGCGGACCGTTCGCGACGACGCTCTGCGCTTCTGGGCGATCGACGATTTCCCATGATTCGCCGACGCGCTTACCCGCAGGAATGTTCTTCCCGAACAGCGCCGCGAGTTTCCGGCCGCCCCAGATTCGCTCCATCAAAATCGGCTCGAAGATGAGCGGAGATATAATTTCGCTGCCGGACATCGGCAGCAAACGTCCGACGCCCAACCCGCCTCCGCAAGGCTACGGCGCGGCAGGCGTCCAACGTTCAACGCTCAATTCAGAAGCTGGTCGCGGCGGAGTAGCCGACGTTAGATTCGAGCGGATGAGCGATTGGATTGAAACGCACATCCCGGCGCGGCTCGACCGGTTGCCGTGGAGCGCGTGGCACTGGTTCATCGTTGCTGCCTTGGGCGCGACTTGGATTCTCGACGGCTTGGAGGTGACCCTGGCGGGCGCGCTCGGCGGGATTCTTACTCGCGCGGAGACGCTCGGGTTAAGCGACGCGCAAGTCGGCGCGAGCGCGACCTTTTACCTCGGCGGCGCGGTGCTCGGCGCACTTGGGTTCGGTTATGCGACCGATCGCCTTGGGCGGAAGAAATTGTTCTTTGTCACGGTTGGCGTTTATCTGACCGCAACTGCGTTAACTGCTTTCTCTTGGAACTTCGCGAGCTATGCATTTTTCCGCGCGCTGACTGGTGCCGGAATCGGCGGTGAATACGCTGCGATCAACTCGGCGATCGACGAATTGATCCCTGCGCGCGTCCGTGGTCGGGTCGATCTGATCATCAACGGGAGCTACTGGATTGGCGCGGCGCTTGGATCGGCCGGGAGCGTCATCGTTCTAAATCCGCGGCTCTTTCCGATGGCCTTGGGTTGGCGTCTGGTCTTCGGAATTGGCGCGCTCCTCGGCTTGGTCGTCATCTTTTTCCGACAGTGGATCCCTGAGAGTCCGCGCTGGCTGCTCATTCATGGCCGCGCGCGAGAAGCGGAAGAGATCATCAATCAAGTCGAACGCCACGCCGGAGTAGATGCTTGCCACGCCGAAGCAGCGCGGAGGCGGGTCGATTTCCCAACCGATGCGCCGCCGACGCGGTTTCGCGCGCGCAAATACACGACCTTCCGCGAAATCTGGGACACGATCGCAAACAAGTATCGCCAACGCGCGCTGCTCGGCTTCGTTCTCATGGTGTCGCAGGCGTTCTTCTACAACGCGATCTTTTTCACGTATGCGCTCGTCCTGATGCGCTTCTACGATGTCCCGGCGCAACGCGTCGGTGGCTACCTGTTGCCGTTTGCGTTGGGCAATTTTTTGGGACCGCTGCTCATTGGTCGCTTCTTTGATACTATCGGACGCAAGGCGCTGATTGTGGCGACCTACGCCGCGTCGGGAATTTTGCTCGCGTTTACCGGCTGGTTGTTCCGCGAACACCTGCTGACCGCGCCAACGCAAACCATCGCGTGGACCGTCATCTTCTTTGTCGCTTCCGCCGCGGCCAGCTCCGCCTACCTCACCGTAAGCGAAATTTTCCCGTTGGAGATCCGCGCCTTCGCGATCGCCGTCTTTTATTCCATCGGAACGCTCGCCGGCGGCGTGTTTGCGCCGCTCATTTTCGGGATCATCATCGGCAGCGGGTCGCGCGAGGCGCTTTTCGGCGGGTATCTTTTTGGCGCGGCGCTGATGATCATCGCCGCAGCGACTGAAGCCTGGATCGGCGTGCGCGCCGAGCGGCAGTCTCTCGAGAGCATAGCGGCGCCATTATCAAGCGCGGAGGCCGAGGCGTATTGAAGACAAGCGCGCGCAATTTCGTCACTAAGTGGATGCCGGTCATCGCGTGGATGTTGTTAATTTTTGCCGGCTCGACCGATGTGCTCTCAGCCGAGCACACGTCGCGTTTTATCGTGCCGTTCTTGCGATGGCTCGATCCGACAATTTCCATCCAGGCGATTATCGCGATTCACTTCACTCTTCGCAAGATCGGTCATTTCACTGAATACGCGATCCTGGCCGCGCTATTATGGCGGGCATTGCGCGGCACATTCGCC
>DASTDG010000265.1:0-2099 GCA_035710475.1 Chthoniobacterales bacterium
CCGAAGAACGCCACGATCTGTTTCCAGCGTTCATCGGGCGGCGCGCTGTCAAAGTCGCTGCCGCGCGCCTCCGCGGCGAGTTCTTGAACTTTGGCGAGGGCGATTTGTTCGCGAGCCTCCTGGGACAGTTCCGGCGCCGGCACGGGCAGCGGCTGCGGCACGAGCGTATCTATTTCGCGAGCATCGAACCAGACGAAGTGGCAATGGCGGCAAACATCAACATTGACCTCCGCATCGTCGGAGAGCGCCACTTCGAGCATTGGCTTTCGGCACGCGGGGCAGAGTCGCCCGCTTGAACCTTCGCCGCGCAAAGCATGGAGCCAGAGTGGATTGATCGACTCAGGCGTGAAAGTCCGCCGCAGAAGCTCGACTGTGACGGCGCGGCCGGTGCAATTGTCGCACCCCCAAAAAATGCGGCCGCTCATTCGCACTTGCTTCAGCGGCAAATTGCACCGTGGACAAATCAGCTCGGCATCGACAGCCATTGCACTGGCTCTTGTTGCAATTTCAGAGCCTGATCGCGATTTAAAACGGAAGGAGCGCGTCTCTTCCGCATTCGCAAAATCTGAGTGCGTGTCGTAGAGAATGCGCGTGACGAAAAGCGATCCGCGGAATTTTCATTTCCTCGGCATTTGCGGCACCGCGATGGGCTCGGTGGCGGCGGAACTGCGCGAGCGTGGCTATGTCGTCACCGGTTCGGACGAGAACATTTACCCGCCGATGTCGCTCTTTCTCGAGGAGCGAGGGATCGCGCTGAACGCCGGGTTCCGCGCGGAGAACATTCCGGCCGATGCCGATGTGGTCGTAATCGGCAACGCGATGAAGCGCGGCAACCCCGAAGTGGAAGCGGTGTTAAACCGGAAGCTTTTTTATCTCTCGCTGCCGGAAGTCCTGAAGAACTACTTCCTCCGCGGAAAACACAATCTGGTTGTCACCGGCACGCACGGCAAAACCACGACGACCGCACTGCTCGCGTGGATCATGGAAAAAGCAGGACGAAAGCCCGGTTACTTGATCGGCGGTATTCCGAAAAATGTCGGCCAAGGCGCGCGCCTGAATGACTCGAAATATTTCGTGATCGAAGGCGACGAGTACGACACGGCGTTTTTCGATAAGCGCTCGAAGTTCGTCCACTACCTGCCGGAACTGGTGATTGTGAACAACATCGAGTTCGACCACGCGGATATCTTTCGCGACGTCGACGAAGTGAAGCTGAGCTTTCGCCGGCTGCTCAACATCGTCCCTCAAAACGGAATGGTGCTATTGAACGGCGATGACCACAATTGCGTGGAAGTGGCACGCGATTGTCTCGCGCAATTGGTCGAGGTCGGGTTTTCGAAAAACTGCGCACAACGGATTCGCGACGTGGCTTATTCAGCGAGTGGCTCGCGATTCGAACTCGGTGACGAACAGTTTGAGGTCCCGCTGAGCGGCGAGTTCAACGTCCGCAACGCGGCGATGGCTGCGACGGCGGCGCGCTTTTACGACGTGCCGAAAGCTAAGATCGACAAAGCGCTGAAAACATTTCGGGGAGTAGCGCGTCGGCAGGAAGTACGCGGCGAAGAGCGTGGCGTCACGGTGATCGACGATTTCGCGCATCACCCGACCGCCCTGGCGCAAACGCTGCAAGCCTTGCGCCATCGGTTTGCGAAGCGTCGGCTCTGGGCCGTTTTCGAGCCGCGCTCGAACACGACCCGGCGAGCTGTGTTTCAGAAGGAACTCGCCGATGCGCTACAGCTGGCGGATGGCGCGTTCGTAGCGCAGGTGGCGCGACTGGACCAAATCCCGAAGCACGAGCGCTTGGATCCGGAAGCCGTGGTCGCGGCGGTCGCGAAATCAGGCCGGCCGGCGTTTTATGAGCCGAACGCCGACGCGATTGTTGAGCGAATCACGTCGATGTTGAAGCCGAACGACGTAGTGGCGGTGTTCAGCAACGGCGGATTCGACAACATCCACGAAAAGCTGCTGGCGCGCCTGCGCGAGTGATTGGTTAAGCGTTAACGCGGATTTACCTGCCCGATAGTCGACCGCCTAAACAATTCAAGGCGTCGGCGGCGGAGCAGCTGACGTGTGATCGTGGACGATGCGCCAGCCTTCGG
>DASTDG010000266.1:0-4356 GCA_035710475.1 Chthoniobacterales bacterium
GAGAAGCTCTGGACCTACTTCGCGCCGATGCGCAAGCGGCGCGACGAAATCCTGCGCGACAAATCCTACATCGACGATGTGCTTGCCCGCGGCGCGAAGCGGGCTAACGCCGTCGCCGACGAGGTGATGGAGCGCGTTCGAACGGCGGTCGGAATCTCGCAACGGATCACTAAGACGTAGGACGACGGACGCGAGCCTTGAGTCGCTTTGGCGCCGTGTTGAACCACGCTTTTAAAAGCGCCTCGCGCACGCGAGGGGGTTTTGCTTTCGGCAAATACAGTTGCGTATAGCCGCGCCGGCCCCAGGCGCCTGCGGCGGGTGCGAATACAGTAGGCTTGTCGTGAACGAGTTCTCCTTGTTGGCTCGGCGGAAGTTTGACGACGGCCGAATCTGCATCGGGATAGCCGAGGGTGGCGAATATCTTTCCGCCCACACGAAAATCGGGGTGATTCATATGAGCCGACTCGACGACCTCGGGCAACATGAGAGCCAACCTCCTGAACTCGTCCGGGGTCACCATTTACCGGTTGTTAGCGCCATCTTTGAGCTCGGCGAAGATGAGTCGGCCGGCGGCAGTTTGCAGCGCGCTTGAGACGATGACGCTGGCGGTCTTTCCGAGATAGTCACGGGCGTGGTTAACCACGATCATCGTGCCATCCGGTAAATAGCCGACCGCCTGGTGCGGTTCGCGGCCTTCCTTCACCAGATTCAGTTGCAGCTCGTCGCCGCTGACAAGCGTCGGCCGCAATGCGCGGGCGAGATCGGTGAGGTTGAGTGCCGGCACCTGCTGCAAACGCGCGACCTGGCAAAGGGATTGATCGTTCGTGAGGAGCCGCGCTTGCAACATCTTTGCCGTGCGCACTAACCGCGCGTCCACTCCCAGCTCGGTGTCTTCGCCCGCTGTGCTTTCGTGGATGGTTAAATCGACCTCGCGCGCGCGTTGCAGGTTGTTCAGAATCTCGAGACCCCGCCGGCCGCGCTCACGTTTCAGCACATCACGCGAATCGGCCAGAGTTTGCAGTTCATCCAGCACAAAGCGCGGCACGATCAGGGTGCGACTGAGGAAACCGGTCGCGCAAAGCTCCGCGATGCGTCCATCGATGACCACGTTCGTGTCCACCACCACCGGTTCGTGTTGCGTCGCCTCACGGGCGAAACGCACATAAGGAATGATGAGCGAGAATTCGTCACGATTGCTGCGCATCGCCAGCATCATCCCAAGATAACCAAACGTGCAATAGACAACCAACCCGATCGCCCACTGCGTGCTGCCGGGCAGATAGGCGAAAATCTGCGAGGCAACCAGGAGTCGAGCGAAAATCCATCCAAGCAGCAGACCAAAAGTGGCCGACGAAAACGCGCGGAGCGAAAAGCCTTTGAGCAGGCGATCGATCAGCACAACGACCAGCCCGAGAAGCAAACCGAGGACAACGCCCGGCCACATGCCTCCCTGCAATTCCGTGGAAGCAATCGCGCCGATGGCGGCGCAGAACGTCACGAATAGGACGCGCAGCAGGTTGACCGTAAAGAGTGGCGTCATCGGCGTTCTCCGCTGCTCGGGCGCGACGGTTTGGTTTGCTCGGCCGGTTTTTCCGCTTTCGCGGCGGTATCGCGATAAAACAAAACGCCGTGTGCGCGCAGATTGCCGGCAAGCGCGCGCAGATCATTCGCCAACTGCTGATTGGTGAGCAGCGCCGCCAGTAACCCTTTGCCTTCGGTCGCCATTTGGATGGCCTTTCGCGCTTCAGCGACGGCGCGCTGTAAATCGTCGGCCGCCTTTTTCGTCGAGCTCATCGTCGCGTCGGCTTTGTCGATCACGCCGTCGAGTTTTTTGGACGATTCGGCCAGCGCGCCGGTCGTCTCACTCAGATGCGCGATGCTCGTTTTCAGGTTCTCGATGTTGGCTGGCGAGAGCGCCTCCTGGTTCAAGCGGCTAAACGTTCCGTTGATATTTTGCACCGCGTTACGCATGTCGCCGACCAACGCGCCGCCTTCGCGGGTGAGATCGTCGATACCGGTCGCGCGCGCGCCGCTGATATGCGCGTTCGGCGGCAAATACGCTTTGCGCCCGCCGGCCGGCATCGTCACGTTGACAAACCGGTCGCCCAGCAAACCGGAACTGCCGACCGTGAATTTGCTGCCATCGGGAATCTTTATGTAGTCATAAATCTTCAGGGGTACATCGACGCCGTTGCCTTCGCGAACCATCCGAGGACCGCCGGCCACTTTTCCAATTTTCGCGCCGGCCAGCAAAACATCAGAACCTTTCAGGAGACCGCTCGCATCGCTGAAGCGAACGGTGAGGGCATAATAAGTTTTAAATCCTTCCCCCAGCCTACCGAATTGCACGACGAGCGCGCCGAGCATCGCCAGCCCGAAAAAAACAAAGATGCCTACCTTGAATTCCAGACCTCGCTCGTGCCGGTTCATTGCTAAAAGTGATTGTCGATCTTACCGGGGTTTTGGCAAGGAGCGGCGCTCTCCAGAGCGCCCTCTTTCGGCGGCTAGGAAGCCGACGCTCCTTGTTCCGAGCGCCCGAGCAAAAAATCCTGAAGCACCGAGTCGGACGACTGCTGCAACTCGGTGGGCGTGCCGTGAAAATAAATCCGGCCCTCATGCAGGTACGCGATGTGATCGGCAACATGAAACGCGTTTTTCATGTCGTGAGTCACCACGATGCTGGTAACGCCGAATCGCCGCTGCAATCGGCGGATCAACCGGTTGATTGAATCCGATACCACCGGATCGAGTCCCGAGGTGGGCTCGTCATAAAGAATGGACGAGGGCTGCCGAATGATCGAACGCGCGAGGCCAACCCGCTTCTTCATGCCGCCGCTCAAATTCACCGGCATTTTGTCTTCCTCGCCTTCGAGTTCCATGACTTCGAGCATTTCCCGCACTTTCGTGCGGAGCACGTCGGGGTCGCGCTCGCCGGCTTCGGTTAATGGAAAGGCGATGTTTTCCGCTACGGTCATCGAATCGAACAAGGCGGCGCCTTGAAAAAGAATGCCCACCTTCTGGCGAATCGACGCAAGCTGGCGCTCGTTTAGCGTGGTAATGTTTTGACCTTCTACCCAAATTTCGCCCGCATCCGGACGCATCAAACCGATCAGATGTTTCAGCAAAACGCTTTTGCCGCCACCGCTGCGGCCGATGATCGCCAGGGTCTCGCCGCGTGCTACTTCGAGATCGACGCCACGCAAAATTTCTTCCGTGCCGATTCGTTTCACCAGCCCGCGCACCGCAATCATGGAACCATTATCTCGATCCGGTGATGGCGTCGCGGCGGTTGGCGGTTGTGCGTTCTCGATCATTGATACCCCGCCGGATAAATGATGTTGAGCGTCATGGTGAGGAAAAAATTACAGATCAGAACGGCCAGCGAACCGTTCACGACCGCCTCGGTGGTGGCGCGACCGACACCGACCGCGCCCTCGCGCGCGGTCAACCCTTTGTGACAACTAATGAAGACGATCAGGATTCCGAAACAGAACGCTTTCGACAGTCCCATGATGATGTCGCGGTTACGCGTCCAGCGCACCATGTTCGCCATGTAGTAAGTGCCGTTCACTTCGAGCAGGAAGATCGCCACCAAATAACCGACTGCGATCCCTACGGCAATGCATTCGGCGACCAACAGCGGCATCGACACCATCATGGCGAGCGCGCGCGGCACCACGAGGTAATCGGTCGGATAAACCGCCAGCGCGCGTAACGCGTCAATCTGCTCGGTCACCTTCATCGTCCCGATTTCGGCCGACATGGCTGCGCCCACTCGCCCCGTGACCATCAGCGCCGTCAACACCGGACCCAGTTCGCGGCAGATTGCCACCGAGACGACTGCACCCACGGCTGAGCCCATGCCAATCTTATTGAACTGAAAATAGGTTTGCGCCGAGAAGACCGCGCCGGTGAATGCGCCGGTAATCACTACGACCAATTGGGAGAGCAAACCGATCTCGACGATTTGATTGAGAAACAGCTTCCAGCGGATCCGTCGGGTGAAGATCGAGCGAAAGGTGTCCGCGGCCAGGAGAACGACTTCGCCGAGGTACCAAATGAATCTAACGACAACACCTCCGAGCGCGTTGAAGAGCGAACCAATCATTACGTCCGCACAGTACTGACCGACGCGGTGCGGCTCAAATGCTCGGTGTTGGGTCTTTGTTTTTTGGGCGCAGGTCCGACAGGATCGCGCGGATGAAACCTCCTTTGGTCAAGCCTCTTCAAGATCGGTAAATGTGGCTGTTTTAGCGTGTCTTGCGCGGGGTGCGGACATGAGTAGATGTCGATCTTGCAATGAAAAGCGCGCTTCGAGTTCTCTTTTGGCTTCAGGTCGTTGCAAGCGCACTCGTT
>DASTDG010000267.1:0-5246 GCA_035710475.1 Chthoniobacterales bacterium
ACGGTAAAAACAGCCCGGGAAAAAATGCGCCAGGCCGGCAAGGAATTTCACGACGCGATCGAAGCGGCCATGCTCAAAGCCGACCCGACGATTAAGCCGGTGCTCGACAAGCTCCCGAAAGGCCCAGCCCCGGCCGAGCACGAGGATTAATCCGCCAAACTGACTCACCCGATGAGTTGACACTGCAACAGGCTATCAGTAGCTTCGCTGCCCTTTTTTCCGACGATGAAAACCTTTTCTGCCAAAGGCCGCGAAGTCCCGCGCAAGTGGTGGGTCATTGACGCAAAAGATCAGGTGCTCGGCCTCGTCGCGGTCAAGGCCGCGAACCTGCTGCGCGGCAAAGAAAAAGTGATTTTTACTCCGCACGTGGATACCGGCGACTTCGTCATCGTTATCAACGCCGACAAAGTGCGGTTGACCGGGAAAAAAGAAGACCAGAAAAGCTACATGAGCTTTTCCGGTTACGTCGGCGGCCATAAATCCGAAACGGTGCGCGCCCGGCGCGCGCGACATCCCGAGCTGCTGATCGAACGCGCGGTGCGCGGGATGATTCCACATAACCGCCTCGGCCGCGCCGTGTATCGGAAGTTAAAGGTCTACCGCGGCGACTCGCATCCGCACGCCGCGCAACAGCCGCAGCCCGTGAAGGTGGCCTAGCGAACTCTATGGCGCAGACACAGGAGTTTATTGCCACCGGGCGACGGAAAAATTCCGTCGCGCGCATTCGCATGACACCGGGTAGCGGCAAGATCGACATCAACGGCCGCAGCTTCGAAGACTATTTTCCCACTGCGCCATTGCAGAATACCGTTTTGCAGCCGTTGCAAACGGCGAAGCTAGTGAACGTTTACGATTTGTCGATTAACGCCAGCGGCGGCGGCGTGGCGGGCCAAGCCGGCGCCGCGCGCTTGGCGATCGCGCGCGCGCTTCTGCAGGCTGACGCGGACCTGCGCGCGAGCCTGAAAGCCGACGGCCTGCTTCGTCGCGATCCGCGGATGAAAGAGCGGAAGAAGTCTGGTCAACCTGGCGCGCGCAAACGCTTCCAGTTCTCGAAACGGTAATTGGTTTTCTGTAGCGGCAGTCTGTGACTGTCGCCGAAGTTAAGGCCCGAAGACAATGCGACGGTCATAGACCGCCGCCACAAAATCACGGTTTTTTCGGCTGTGGCGCAGCGCTTGGCACTGGGGGCGCGGCCGGGCGGGCGAGCAGCGGCGGCGGCGCCGGTTGCGCCGGGCCAGTGGGAGAACTTGCTGCGGCCGCGGGTGTCGGCGGTTTCAGCAAACGCAACTGACGCATGGCTTCGTTTGCCCACACGCTCTCGCGGTAATTGGTCAGGATTTTCTCGCAGACGATGCGTGCTTCTTCGGTTTTGTTTTTTGCCTTCAACAGGTGCACCTGCGATAGCAGCGCCAGCGGCGTATTGAAATTGTCCGGATCACTCGCCGCGGCCTTCTCATAGGTCGCCAGCGCCTCGTCCATTTTGCCCAGCGACTCGTAATTTGCAGCAATCGCCATCCACGCGCTTGTCACTAGCTCGTGCTTTGGATATTTCGCGATGAAAGCTTGGAGCGTGGCGTTCGATTCGGCGAACTTCCGTTCGTTTCGCTGCGCGTCCGCTAAGAGCAAGTAGGCATTCGCACCCGCGGGCGTGTTCGGGTATGCGGAAACAACCTGTTCAAAATCTCGCGTCGTTTTTGCCCGGGCGAGTAAAGCCGCAGCAGCGGCATCCCGACGGTCCGAATAAAATCTGTATGCGCCATAACCGACAATTGCCAGCAACACGAGCAGAAGCACAGCGACGATCTCCGTCTTGTGCGTTTCCCAGAAAAAGCGCGTCTCGAGGGCGGCATCACGGGACGGTGGCGGGGCTGTCGGCATGTGAATGATTGTCGATGCTGCGGACACTGATAATGGCGCGAGCGTCGTCTTAATGCCACGCGGAACTTTTTCGCGCAAGAGTTGGAAGTCCACGCCGCACCGGGCAGACGATTTCATTGTGATGAATCCCGACGAACCGACGCCGGCAATGCAGAACCCGGAGAAAGATCCGCAAGACTGGACGACCGGCGAGGAGCCAATGACCGGACCGCAGCGTTCCTATCTGCAAACGCTTTGCCGGGAAGCTGGCGAAGAGTTCAACGATAAACTCACAAAAGCTGAAGCCTCAAAAAAGATCGAAGAGCTTCAGGCGAAAACCGGCCGCGGCAAGAAGTAGGTTCCGTGTAATGGAGGGACGACCTCCGTGTCGTCCCATTAACGGCCGCGCTTACTTTTAGCTTTGCTTCGGCCGCGCTGGTTGGGCGCGCTGCCCGCGGCGCTGCCTCCGCCGCGTTCCAAATTTGTGCCGCTCGGTTTTTTACCCAAGCTGCGCCGTTCGCCGGGCCGATTTCCAGGACGAGCGCCGGTTTTGGTGCGTGCGCCACGGCCGTCGGCGTCCGGCACGACTAGCTCTGATTTTTCCTTGTGCGACATCGAAGGCTTGTCCTGAGCGAAGTCGAATGGCTCGCAATCAATGCCGCTTCTTTTTGCCCCCGCCTTTTCCTCCGCCTTTACGCGAGCTCGATTTGCTTCGCTTCTTGCCGCGGCCACCGCCGCCTTTTTTTCTTCCGCCTTTGTCGGACTTGTTGACCGTCGCCCAGGCGCGGCGCTCGGCTTCCTTGCTGCTTACGCCGCGTTTCTTGTACCCGCGCTCAATCTTGGATGCTTTTCGTTTTTGCTTCGACGTGTATTTCTTTTTGCTCCCTCGGGACCATAAATTCCTCCTCGTTCCTCCGTACCTAGAACGCAGTCGCCCGACTCGGCGGACTTTCGTTTACAGGGAAGATCGACATACACTCGTCGGTCTTTTTTGCCGCGATCAATTTTTGTTATGAATGTGTTCTATGATTTTGTTACAGCGCTTCTCGGATTGGGGCTCGAGCCGAAAGAGCTCACTTTTGTACAGGTTTCGCTGCGCGGTGTGATTATTTTCTTCTTCACTCTGGTGATGGTGCGTTTGAGCAGCAAACGTTCGCTCGCGGAAAAAACAGCCTTTGACGCGATTCTACTGGTCATCCTCGCTTCGGTTCTTTCGCGCGCGATTAATGGCACCGCCGGGTTTTTCACCTCGATCGGTTGCAGCTTCGTCCTGGTTTTTCTCCATCGCTTTTTCGCATGGATCGCCTGCCGCTCACACGCTTTTGGCAAGATCATTAAAGGTTGTCCCGCCGTCATTATTCAAAACGGACAAGTCGATCTGGCGGTAATGCGACGTAACCAGATTTCCCAGCACGACCTCGAAGAAGATTTGCGCTTGGAAGCGAAGACGGAGGACCTTGCCAAAATAAAAGTCGCGCGCCTCGAACGCAGCGGCGATGTCAGCTTCATCAAAGCCGAGTGAATTGTAGCTGCTGCCGCCGTCTCTGGCGGCAGAACTCTGCATTTCAACGTTGGACGTTGGGCGTTCGACGTTGGACGTTTGCTTCGTGATTCCGCACGATAAGCTTTTCACTCCCGGACCGGTCGAGGTTTCGCCCAAAACTCTCGCCGCGTTCTCGCGGCCGATGATCGCGCACCGCGGCGATGATTTCAAAAATCTGTACCGCGACATTCACCCGAAGCTGCAAACGCTCTTCGGCACAAAACAGCCGGTCTTTCTCTCCACGTCATCGGCTTGGGGCGTAATGGAAGCGGCGATCCGAAATCTCGTCTGCAACAACCGCCGGTCCGGCTCCGGACTGCTTTGTTGTATGTGCGGCGCGTTTTCCGACAAATGGCTCGACGTGGCGCGCCGCTGCGGCAAAACCGCCGAGCCGCTCCAGATCGAATGGGGCAAGCACATCGACCATAAAGATGTCGATCTTGCACTCGCCTCGGGAAAATTCGACACCGTCACGCTCGTTCACAACGAGACCTCCACCGGTGTCATGAATCCGCTACCGGAAATTTGCTGCACGCTCGCCAAATACCCGGATGTCATTCTGATCGTCGACACCGTCTCGTCGTTTTCCGCCATGAAGATCGACATGGACGCGCTCGGGATTGACCTCATGCTCACCGGCGCGCAAAAAGCGCTCGCGTTGCCGCCGGGGTTTTCGCTCTTCAGCGTGTCGGAAAAGGCCTTTACCCGCGCCGAGAAGGTGAAGGAACGCGGCTACTACTTCGATTTTCTCGAGTTCAAAAAACAACAGGCTGAATGGATGACACCTAGCACCCCGAGCAGCGGCCACATCTTCGCCCTGCAATCAAAGCTCGGCGAAATCTTCGAAGAAGGCCTAACGAATCGCTACGAACGCCACGCCCGCACCAACGCGCTTGTGCACGACTGGGTCCGTAGCCGCGGCTTGGACTTCTTCGCCGAAGAAGGCTACCGCTCGCTCACGCTCACATGCGTGAAGAACAACAAAGGCATCGACGTTCTCGATTTTGCGCGACAACTGCGCGAAAAACATCACCTCGTCATCGACCCCGGCTACGGAAAACTTCGCGGCAAAACATTTCGCCTATCCAACATGGGCGACGAAACCGAAGAGACCATTTCGCATCTGCTCACTTGTGTAGAGGATTGCCTCGCGTAGCGCACGCGTCTCGCGTGCTAGTTTTGATGTACTGCCAAAACTACTGATGCGCGGCTTGGTTCGACTTCACAATCGAGCTATGCGGCGGCTTCAGAGCAGCTTTAGCCGGGTCAGGTCCTGGGAGTCGACGATGCCGACCGGGACATTGTTGTCGTCGACCACGACGAGGTCGTCGATGCGATGTTGTTCGAGAAGGTTGAGGACTTCGACGGCGAGTTTGTCCTGGTGAACGCTGACGGGATTGAGCGTCATGAGATCGGCGACGAGACGTTCGCCGATTTTCGGGTCGTTCTGAAAATAGCGGACGAAATCGCCATGGGTGAAGATGCCGAGTAATTGTCGATCTTCGCCGGCGACGATGGCGGCGCCGGCACGGACGCTCGTCATCGCGCGTAGAACTTCGCGGATCGTCGCCTGCGGGGATACGAGCGCCATCGCTTCGCGCGGCCGCATGATCTGGTGCACGCGCATGAGCAGGCTGCGCCCGATCATGCCGCCGGGATGAAACTTGGCGAAATCTTCCTTGTTAAAGCCGCGTGCCTCAAGCAACACCATCGCCAGCGCGTCGCCGAGCGCGAGCATGACGGTCGTGCTCGAAGTTGGGGCGAGGTTCAGCGGACACGCTTCCTGCTCGATGCTCACGTCAAGGAACACGTGCGCGTTTTTCGCGAGCGTCGAGTTCGGGTCGCC
>DASTDG010000268.1:0-11624 GCA_035710475.1 Chthoniobacterales bacterium
ACATTCGGCCGGAACTGGTTCTTCCGAACCAAACCAGGAGCGTACGGGAGTTGCTCGCGCAGATTACTGATCCGGATAAAGTGCTTCGGCTGGTGGAGAACTGGTGATGCTGAACGTGACGGAGAAGTTTCGCGCGATGAAACAGCGCGGCGAGAAGATCACCGCGCTGACGGCTTACGATTATCCGACGGCGCGGTTGCTCGATGAAAGTGGAATCGACATTGTGCTAGTGGGCGATTCGTTAGGCATGGTCGTGCTTGGATATGAAGACACGACGCGCGTGACGTTAGAGGAGATGCTGCACCACACGCGCGCGGTCGCGCGCGGGGTGACGCGCGCTTTACTTGTCGCGGACATGCCGATCCACACTTATGACAAGCCGGAGCAGGCCGTCGCGACGGCACAGAAGTTCGTCGAAGCCGGTGCGCAATGCGTGAAGCTGGAAGGTGGAGCGAGTCACGGCGCACAAATTAAAGCAATCAGGGCGGCGGGCATTCCGTTCATGGCGCACATCGGGATGCTGCCACAAAGCGTCCGCGAAGAAGGGGGTTACAAAGTAAAAGGCCGAACGCAATCGGAAGCCGAAGCGCTGCTCGCCGATGCGCGCGCAGTAGAAAGCGCCGGCGCGTTTTCGGTCGTGCTGGAGATTGTGATCGCCGATCTGGCGTGGCAAATCAGCCAGGCCATCAGCATTCCGACGATCGGGATCGGCTCGGGCGCGCACTGCGACGGACAAATTCTCGTAACGCACGATTTGATCGGTTTGTTCCCATGGTTTACGCCGAAGTTCGTGTCGCCGGAAGCACGGGTAGCGGACGAAATTCGTAAGGCAGTACGCGCCTTTATCGAGCGAACGCGCAGCGCTCGACCGGTTTGACGCGCCAAAGAGGTGGCTCGGCGAACGATGCTATTTTTCGCGCCGGAGGCGCACTTTTAGCATCTCGTCGGACATCGCGATCCACCACGCATGTGATATTGTTCAGTGCATGAGGGTTTCGAACTTCGATCAGTTCGACGAGCTCGACTACAATCGCGCGTTGCTGAGCGGCACGGGCGAGCGGAACTGGCTCTGGCTCGGGCTGATCGGGTCACTCGCGCTGCACCTCGCGCTCTGCGCCTATTTTTACCGGGCGCGTTTTCAATCAGTCGAGTCGGTGGTCGTGCCGAACCAGCCGACGATCACGTTCAAAGTGAAGAATGTCGATCTTGCACAGCTGGAAAAGAGCAGCTCGGACCAGACGAGCGCCGCGGCCAAGCCGGAGCCGAACAGCCCGACTGACCAGCAGCCGGACGAGAAGAAGGCGTTCGACAAGCTTTTGCAGGAGGTGCAGGCGAGCACGGCAATGCCGGACGACATCCAAAATGTTTTGCCTGATAAGCCCAAAGTGGAACCCGACATCACGTCGGTGTTGCCGGACATCGAGCGTTCGACCGCGCAGACATTATCAAATAGTCCAAACGCCACGCACGAGCAATCGGCGCCGAACGACACGGCCGTCTCCGGCCGGCCGCAGCCAGCGTTGAGTGGAACCGAGCTTGCGACGAGTACGTCGATTAAAAGGCCGAGCACCTTCACGAGCAAATTGCCGGCCGACAGTGCTGGCCCGGAGCGCGGCCGCGCGGGTTTCAGCGATCTGGATCAGTTGCTCGCGCAAAAGGGTCCCCTCGGCTCGGGGACGAAGTTGCAACTGCCTGACGATCAGCTCTTCGAATACGACAGCGCGGAGCTGCGACCGAGCGATTTACTCTCGAAAGTGGCGACGCTAATCAGGCGCAATCCGAAAGCGACGTTCACGGTCGAGGGCTACACCGATTCATTCGGCACGCCGGAATACAATCTCGATCTGAGTCAACGCCGCGCCGATAGCGTGAAGCAGTATTTGGTGCAGGTGATGGGAATTAGTCCCGATCAGATCGAAGCGCGCGGTTACGGCCAGACGAAATTCCGCGTCTCACCGAACGGCTCAATCGGAGAGCAGCGCGAAAACCGTCGCGTCGAAATCGTCGTCCATACGAACGAGCCGTAACGGAATTGCGGATTGCAGATTTCCGACTGCCGATTTACCAGTTTTTGATCCACTGCGTCGGATCCGTCGAATTGACCGTGCTCCAAAGATCGAATGTGGGATTATATCCTTTTGTGCTGTCGCCCGTGGCAGCTTGAATCGTCGAGTAGCCATAGCTGTTTCCAAACGGGTCGCGAATCGCTGTGACATCGGCGGTCGACGGTGGTGCCGGCAACAACATGTTAGGTTTGAAGATAAAATAAGTTCTGCTCGACGAAGTCTCTGAACGATTCCCGCTGGTTACGCCGGCCAGTTGTTCATAAAGATATAAAGAAGCGGCGGAATACGCCGACGCCGACGCGTCGAAGTTTGACCGCGCATTCAGAGCATTAGTGTCTGAATTTGATGGGTAAATCCCGTTATCGGCTTTGTAGCTTTCGCAGGCAGCGGACATGGCGGCGATCTCGGCTTCGGTGCGGGAGCGCGCGCCTTTTTTCTGGACGTAGCCGACGGTGGCGAGGACCAGTGCGGCCAAAATGATGATGATCGTGATGACGACCAGGAGCTCGACCAGCGTGAAGCCGCCGATGTGGCGCGAATTTCCAATTTGCGCTCCTCGAATTCGCAACTTGAAAAGTTGCGCCACAATCACGTTTGCTGTTGCAGGCCGCTGATGATGCTGATGAGCGGCATGAAGAGCGCGATGACGATGGTGCCGACGATGACGGCGAGAAAAACAATCATGATTGGCTCGAGCGCAGCGGTCATGCCGGCCACAGAAGAGTCGACTTCGTCGTCGTAGACGTCGGCGATTTTGAGGAGCATCTCCGGCAACTGGCCGGTTTCTTCGCCGACATCGATCATGCTGATGACCATCGGCGGGAAGACGCCGCTCGCGTCGAGCGGTTGGACAATGGATTCGCCTTCCTTGACGCTGTCGTGCACCTGTGAAATCGCGTGGGCGATGACGGTGTTGCCAGCGGTCTGGCGTGTAATGTTGAGCGCCTGCAGAATCGGCACGCCGCTGGTGACGAGCGTGCCGAGCGTGCGCGAGAAACGCGAGATGGCGGTCTTGCGCAGCACGTCGCCAAAGAGCGGAAGTCGCAGCTGGATTCGATCAATGGTCGATCTCCCGGCGCGGGTGCGGGCGATCACTTTATAAGCGGCAAGCACTACGATGATAGCGCCGAGTAGCACGAGGCCGTGATCTTTTACGATGCTGCTCACGCCGATGACAAATTGCGTGATCGCCGGCAGCGGCTTGTCGCCGAGCATGTCGCGGAAAATCGCCTGGAACTTTGGAACGATGAACACGAGCAAAAAGCCCATGATTCCGACCGCCATGGTCATAACAATGATCGGGTAAACCATGGCAGCCGCGACTTTGTTTTTGATCTTCTGCGCTTTTTCCTGGAACTCGGCGAGGCGGCCAAGGACCAGCTCGAGGACGCCGCCGAGCTCGCCGGCTTTTACCATGTTGACGTAGAGTTCGTTAAAAATGCTGGGATGTTGCGCCAGGCTGTCGGAAAAGGTGCTCCCGCCCTGAACGCTGTTGGCCAAGCTTTCAATCGCACTTTTCAACGTCGCGTCGCGTTCCTGGCGCGCGAGCACGTTCAAGCCGCGCAGAAGTGGCAGTCCAGAATCGATTAGCGTCGCCAATTGCCGCGTGAAAATCATCAGCGTCTTGGCTTTAACTTTCTTGCGCCGGAATAGAGTGATCTCCATGCGCAGGCCTTTTCCTCTGGGCGCAGCGAGCGACTTGACTCTTGTTTTGCGCGCCGGCTTTTTCCCATCGCGTCCGCCGGCTTTCGCTTCTTCGTAGACGCTGGTCGGGAAAAATCCCGCCCGCCGCAATTGGCCGATAGCTTCGTTACTCGAAGACGCTTCGACCGAACCGGTGGATTCCTGACCACGGCCGTCGAGAGCTACGTAAGCGAAGCGAGGCATGACTAGATTAAGCGAATTAACGAATTAGCGATTTACAAGCCAAACGGGGAAATCAGCGCGAGGGCCATTATAGTCGTTATACTGCTGATTTTTCTACGTATATTTGAGCACTTCCTCGACGGTCGTGTCACCGGCGAAGATGCTGCGCAAGCCGTCCTGGCGGAGCGTGACCATGCCGAGCTCGACGGCTTTTTGTTTGATCGTCACTGTTGGGGCGCGCTCGTTAATTAACTCGCGCAGCGGATCGGTGATTTTGAGCAGCTCGTAAATTCCTTTGCGACCCTTGTAGCCGGTATCGTTGCAGGCATCGCAACCCTTGCCGTAGTAAAAATGCTTCTCGCCGATCTCGTGCGGCGCGATGCCGAGCTCTGCGAGCAACTCTTGATCGGGTTGATACGATGTGCGGCATTCCGGGCAGATGCTGCGGAGCAAGCGCTGGCCGAGCACGGCCTCGAGCGTGGATGAAATCAAAAACGGTTCCACGCCCATGTCGATCAAGCGGGTGACGGCGCCGGGCGCGTCATTCGTGTGCAGCGTTGTGAAGACGAGGTGACCGGTAAGCGACGCCTGAATGGCAATCTGTGCCGTCTCGAGGTCGCGCGTTTCGCCGACCATGATCCGATCCGGGTCCTGGCGCAGAAAGGCGCGTAAGATACGCGCAAACGTGAGGCCGATTGCTTCATTGACTGGCACTTGGACTATGCCTTCCAAGTCGTACTCGACCGGTTCCTCGGCCGTCAGCAATTTAGAGTCGATCGTATTGATCTTGCGCAGGCAGGAATAAAGCGTTGTCGTTTTGCCCGAGCCGGTCGGGCCGGTCGCGATAAAGATTCCATTCGGCCGATGAATCAGCTCGAGCAGATAATCGTGGATGTAATCGGGCATGCCGAGCATCGCGAGGTCGAGATTGACTGTTGTGCGGTCGAGGACACGCAAAACCAAGCTTTCGCCAAACTGCGTCGGCAACGTCGAGACGCGAAGATCGACATGTCGGCCGGCGATATTTTTTTGAATGCGTCCATCCTGCGGGAGCCGGCGCTCGGCAATGTTCATGTTCGCCATTACTTTGACGCGCGAGATGACCGGCAGGGCGAGGTGTCGCGGCGGCGGCGACATTTCGTAAAGCGCGCCGTCGACACGGTAGCGGATCTTGAATTCGTTCTCGAAGGGCTCGAAGTGAATGTCCGACGCGCGGTCTAGAATCGCCTGGTAGAGGATAAGATCGACAAAACGAATGATCGGCGTCGCGTTCGCTTCCGCTTCGACAGCCTCGGCACCATCTGTTTCGCGCACTTGGAGAAGCTCGCCCGCCTCGCCGAGCTGCTTGAGGATCTCCTCCATGCTCGCCGTCTCGGTGCCGTAGTATTGTTTGATGCGGTCTTCGACCTGGTCTGATGGAGCGACGACAACATCGATATCTTTGCCGAGGGCGAAGCGGAGATCCTCGGCCGCGCGTACATCGAGAGGGTCGACAAGGACAACGCGCAACGTGGTGCCGATGATTCCAATTGGAAGCGCGCGGTGCAACCGGGCCAAGCCACTTGGAACAAGGCGCAGAATTTGTTCTGGAATTTCGGTCTCGCTAAGATCGACAAATTCGGTGCCGAGGCCTTCCGCGATCGTTTGGTAGAAACCGCGTTCGTCGATAAAACCGCTGTCGACCATCGCTTGTGCGATGGTTTTGCCGTTCAAGTCCGCTTCGCTCAGCACGTCATCGGCCTGTGAGGGCTGAAGGACGTTCTGTTCGATGAATAGCTCGGCGACTTGTTTGTTGTTCATTATTTCGGTGACGGGTTAAAGCGTTGAAGAGTTATAGCTAGCTGACGTCTCCAATCGTAATGGAGATCACTTCCTCGGCGCTGGTGACGCCGGCGAGAATTTTGCGGACGCCATCTTCGCGCAGCGTGCGCATGCCGAGCTCACGGGCGCGCTGCCGCAGCGACAAAGTCGAGCTGCGCTTATTGATCATGTGGCGCACGTCATCGTCGATTATGAAAATCTCGAAGATGCCCATCCGGCCTCTATAACCGGTGCGGCGGCATTGTTCGCAGCCGACCGGGCGCATGATTTGCGCATCGCCGATTTGGCCGGGGTCGATCCGCAGCGCGCGCAGCTCGGTTTCAGTGAGTTCACCGGGCGCTTTGCAGTTCCGGCAAAGCCGGCGGACGAGCCGTTGCGCCATGATCGCGCGCACGGAAGAGGCGACCAGAAAGGGCGGCACGCCGATGTCGATCAAGCGCGCGACGGCCGAGGGCGCGTCGTTCGTATGCAGTGTACTGAAGACAAGGTGTCCGGTGAGGCTCGACGCCGTCGCGATATTGGCCGTCTCCGGGTCGCGGATTTCGCCGATCATGATGACATTGGGTGCCTGGCGCAGAATCGAGCGCAAAGCGGCTGGAAACGTCATGCCGATTTCAGGATTCACCTGCACCTGATTGATGCCGGTCATCTGGTACTCGATCGGCTCCTCGACCGTAATGATTTTGCGATCCGGTTTATTGATGTAGTGCAGGCAGGCGTAAAGGGTGGTCGTTTTGCCGGAGCCGGTCGGCCCGGTGACGAGCAGAATTCCATCGGGAAGTCTGATGAGCCGCTCGAATGTTTCCTGGTCATCGAAGAAGAATCCGAGCTCGGGCAATCCAAGGATAAGGCTCGATTTGTCGAGCACGCGCATGACGACGCTTTCGCCGTGATTGGTCGGGATGGTTGAGACGCGCAGGTCGATCGGTCGCTTTTTGATTTTGACCTGAATGCGCCCGTCCTGTGGAAGACGTTTCTCCGCGATGCTCATCGAGCCGGTCATGATTTTGATACGACTGATGATTGCGGATTGCAGGCGTTTCGGCGGTGCCTGCATCTCCTGGAGGACGCCGTCAATGCGGAAACGGACGCGGAATTTTTTGTCGAGCGGTTCAAGGTGAATGTCGCTCGCGCCAGCGCGATGTGCCTCGATGAGTAACATCGATACCATGCGAATGATGGGCGCGTCCTGTTCATCCGTCTCAGTGAGGGCGGCGCCGTCGCCGATCTCAATGCCAAGATCGATATCGAGTCCGATTTTTTCCCGTAGGACGTCGGCAGCTTCATCCGCAGTGCCGTAATATTTAATGAGCGCATCGCGGATTTTACTGGGACTGGTGCAAACGACTTCGATGTCGCGCTGCAAGAGGAAGTTCAGGCTATCAATCGTGTCGATGTCGAGCGGGTCGCCCACCGCGACGACGAGCCCAGTTTCCCCAAAGGCGACCGGAATCACTTTGAAGCGGCGCGCGTCTTCGGCCCGGATTTGTTTGATGACGACCGGCGGGATGACGATCGCCGAGAGGTCTATCCAATCCATGTGGGCTTGGGCGGCGAGGGTGCGCGACACGTCCGCTTCCGTGAGAAGGCCGTCTTTGACCAGGCGATCGACAACATTGTCGGCGCCATTCAGACGCGTCCGGGCGCGCTCGATTTGCGGCTTGGTGACAAGCCCAGCGTCACGGAGCAGATCAAGGACGTAGTTTTCGTTCCGAGCCATGGCGAAAGCGGGACGCCAAATTTACCGCAAAAACTGGGCTAACAGGGCGAAAAAGTGCAAAAAGTTTGACACTCGGCAGCTGGGGCGTATACACGCTGCCGCTCAGGTTTTCTCCGTGCTCGCTGCGCGATGCAGCGTCCGGATTTAACTTGTGCGGCGACCCAGGCCCGGGGGCGAACTCCAACATGAAGCGATATCTTCCTTTTATAATTGTCGGCGCGGTGGCGGCGCTGGCCATCGGCGCCGGAGCGATGCTGTATCAAGCGAAACGAACGGCGATGAGCAGCAGCGCGCAGTCAAGCGCTACATCCAAGACAATGAAGCCGGAGCATGTGCGCGGTAAAATGAATGCGCCGATCGCGCTGGAAGAGTTCGGTGATTTCCAATGTCCAGCCTGCGCGACAGTCGCGGGCATGCTTCGTTCGCTGGAGGCGGAGTATGGATCGAAGTTGCGCGTTGTATTTTGGAATTTCCCGCTCGCCATGCACAAGCATGGCCGTGACGCGGCTTTGGCCGTCGAAGCGGCATCACTCCAGGGACAATTTTGGCAAATGCACGATTTGCTTTACGAGAAACAGTCCGTCTGGAACACAGCGGATGACGCCCGTCCCTTATTCGAGCAATTTGCGACGCAATTGCAGCTGGATGTCGAGCGTTTCAAAAAGGACTATGCCAGCGCGGAAGTCGCCGGGCGCGTGGATCGTCAGCGCGAGTACGGTGTGTCCCGCGGCGTAAAGAATACGCCCACAATTTTTGTGAACGGCCGCGAGCTCCCTCCGCCGTTCAACCCGGACCGCTTGCGCGAGGCAATGGATGGCGCGACGCCGGCGTCGAAATCCTGATTGTGGGAAAGCAGAGAATCTTCGGATAAAAAAGCGCGTGGACGACGCGCCTTCTGCCGCTCCTGGCTGCTCTCAGCGGCGCTCACTTTTGCTCAGCTGGCTTGGTGCTGGCGACTCTCCGCCGGGTGGCTAGTTGTCGATCTTGTCAGCACCGGCACGTGCAGCAGAACGAAGAGCTCGGGGAGACGGAAGTTTGTAAAAGGCATTGACGGAATCGTCGTGCGCGGTACTCACCGTGCTGCATTTAGCGATTGAGGTCCGCGAACCGTCATCGCCAGCTCACGTCGAAGATCCGCGTCCTTAAAACTGGATGGACCAGCCCCCTGCATGAAAAGAAAAGTTTCGGCGCGATCAGCGTTTTTTAACCCCCGCCTTATAGCGGGTTTCGTCCTCTGCTTTGTTGGGATCGCCCTTGGATTGGGCGCGGTTAGTGTAACGAGTGGGACCGCGGACGCGCAGGCGACGGCGTCGGATGAGACCACTCGCAGCACAGTAGCGCAGAGCGACAATGGCGCGGCACAACGAACGAAGCCACAGGAGCGAACTGCCGTCCGCTCGGGTCGCGCTTTCCAAGGCGACCTGCGGACGCTGCCGTACATTCCGGTGGCAAAAAAGGAGCGCCCGGAACGCGAACCGCCGGCGTTCGTCCCACGCGTTTATCAACCGCCCACTGGAACTTCTGCCCTCGCTCCCAACACGGGGAAATCGGTGCTAGCTACCGCTGCGGTCAACGCGCCCGCGCCCACGCCGAGTACGACATTCGACGGACTGGATTACGCGACCTGGGGCGCCGGTCACCCGCCTGACACAAACGGGGATGTCGGGCCGACCTATTACATCCAGACAGTCAACACCTCGATCGGCATTTACAACAAGTCGACGGGTGTGCGCGTGGCCGCGTTCACCTTCGACACGCTTATGAGCCAGGGGCAATTCGGGAACTTGTGCGACACGGATAATTTCGGCGACCCGGTCGTGCTCTACGACAGCTTCGAGAACCGCTGGGTGATCACCGACTTCGCCTTCAAGATCGACAACTCGGGCAATGTGATTAATCCGCCCGGCGCATTTCAATGCTTCGCCGTTTCGAAGACGGGCGATCCGGTGAGTGGCGGTTGGAATTTTTATTCCATCAACACAAGCGGCGGGCTGGGAGATTACCCAAAGTTCGGAGTGTGGCCGGACGGAATTTACATGTCGGCCAACATGTTCGATTACGCGACCACTGGCTCGTTTCAGAACGTGCGCGTCTATGCCTTCAACAAAGCGCAGATGTATGCCGGCGCGCCAACTGTGCAGGTAGTCAGCTTTAATGTCGATCCAGCCGATTTCACTCTTTTGCCCAGCAACGCACGCTTGCAGAGCGGCACGCCGCCCGCGGGCAGGCCGAACCTCTTCATCTCGACCTGGGAATACCTGAACGCGCTCACGGTATATAAATTTTACGTCGACTGGAACCACATCAGCCTTTCGACTTTCACCGGGCCGGATGTGCCCGCGACCGGCTCGAGTTGGCCTAACCAGTCAGTGCCGAATGCAGCGACGCCGGCGAACACTCTCGACACTCTTGGTATCCGCGCGATGGCGCAAAATCAGTACACCAACATCGCCGGGACCGAGTCGCTTTGGACGACTCACACCGTGCGGCGAGCAACGAACGGTTTCGCCACGCCGCGTTGGTATCAGGTGAACGTGACTGGCGGCACAGTCGCAGCCAACACCTTGCAAACCGCGAGCTGGGACCCGAACGGCGCGGACGTGACTTACCGCTACATCCCGAGCCTGGCAGTCGATCGTGCCGGCGATATGGCGCTGGGCTATACGACTTCGAATTCGACAACCAATCCGGGATTGAAATACGCCGGCCGGCTCTCGACCGACGCGGCGAACACATTCAGCCAAACCGAACAGACACTCTGGCAAGGCACTGCCAGCCAGAGTGGCACTTGCGGCGCTTCGACGTGCACGCGCTGGGGCGATTACAGCGCGATGACGCTCGACCCGGACGGCTGCAGGTTTTGGTACACGAACGAATATTACGCTGTCAATGGACTGAACGACCTCACCCGCATCGGGGCGTTCAAGTACTCGCAGTGCACGCCCGTCGGCAGCGGGGGCACCGTCTCAGGCCAGGTGACCATTTTCGGCAGCGGCACACCGATCAGTGGCGCGACGGTTGCGCTTGGCAGCCGCACGACAACGACAAACGGCAGCGGCAATTACTCATTTAGCAACATTCCGGCCGGCACGTATCCCAGCATCACAGCGAGTGCTCCCGGCTACAACTCCGCGACGCAATCGCCGGTGGTGGTGGCCGACAATGCGACAGCGACGAAAAACTTTGCGCTCGCGACTGCGCCAGTGAGCGCGTGTCTCACCGATACAACGCAATCGGATTTCCAAAGCGGCGTGCCGACAAATACCGATTTGAACAGCAGCCCGGGCAATGTGCAGCTCGCGAATTCGGGCAGCGGCTTTGCGTCGTCAGGCAATTTTATCTCCTCGCTGAAAGACGCGAACCCTTCCAGCGGCTCCACCGCTCAATGGACGACCCTTTCCTGGACGGGCTCGGCGCCAGCATCAACGACCTTGCGATTTCAAGCGGCGGCGAGCAACGATGCTAACGGCGTGTTCGACTTCGTTGGCCCCGATGGTACGCCGAACACATTTTTCAGCAGCGGCGGCTCGCTCGCGCGCTTCAACGGTTTCCGGTATCTCAAGTACAAAGCATTATTGAGCACGACCAACAGTTCGGTCACTCCGGTCGTGAACGACGTCACGGTATGTTTTAATAACTCACCGGGTGGGCCGACACCGACTCCAACACCCACTCCCACAGCTACACCAACTCCTACTCCCACAATAACCCCGACACCTACTCCAATTCCCAAGCAGGACCAGACGATTACGTTCCCGCCAATTTCCACCAAGACATACGGCGACGCTAACTTTGACCCCGGTGCAACGGCTAGCTCGGGCTTAGCGGTGACCTATACCGCCTCGGGCCAGTGCACGATTGTTTCGAACAAGATCCACATTACTGCCGCCGGCTCATGCATTGTGACGGCGAATCAGTCGGGCAACGGTCAGTACAATCCAGCCAGGCCCGTGTCACAGTCGTTCAGCATCCTCAAGGCAGGCACAACCACCACGTCTTCGTTGCTGGCTAATTCGCCGAATCCCGCGCCGCAGTTCAGCGATACGGCCAAGCTTACCGCCACAGTCAAGGCTAATACCACTGTCACCGGCAACGGCGTGTTTTCCGGAACAGTTAGCTTTACCTTCAACGGTGTCGCTGTTGGTAGCGCG
>DASTDG010000269.1:0-11850 GCA_035710475.1 Chthoniobacterales bacterium
TTAGTCGAGGAAGCGCTCAACCAGGCGCAAGAAATTATGTATGAAGATGTGCCGGCTCGCGTGCTGCGAAGCGAACATCTGGTTGCCATTTGTCTGCAAACCGGACGCAGGAAGGATCGGGAGCGCGTCCGGATTTTGCGCAAACAGGCAAACCTAGACATGAACTTCCTTGCCAGCGTCCTGAGGCGGCATCAGCTTGAAGAGAAATGGAAGCTTTGGACGGAGTAAGCGCGGAGGTAGCGAAAATATTTGCCGCGAAGGAACAACGCCGGCAGAGACTGGCGCGCCTGCCATTTCCAGAGAAAGTGCGGGCCGTGATTCAACTACAAGAGATGATCGCCGTGATTCTACGCGCTCGCGGCAAATTTGTGCAGCCGTGGCAGGTCGCGACAAGCGGTTCAACGCCGGCAAAGCCTGGCTGTTGAACCCATTAACTGGCGTTGGGATGGCCGCCCCATGAAGTCGGTCAGGGTTTCGTCTGAATAGTTTGCGACGTAATAACGTCTCTTGTGTTAATACATCTGAATATGAAACTGAAACTCCCCTCTGTTGCGCTCGCGGCACTGCTCTTTGCCGGGCTACCGCTGGCTTCTTCTTCGGCATACATCGGCATATCGGTTGGGATCGCGCCGCCGCCGATACCAATTTACGAGCAGCCGTACTGCCCAGTCGAAGGCTATATCTGGACCCCCGGCTACTGGGCGTATGATGGTTTCGGTTATTACTGGGTGCCTGGCGCCTGGGTCCCTCCACCGCGCATCGGATTTCTGTGGACCCCTGGATACTGGGGCTACGACGGCGGCCGTTACTTCTTTAACGAAGGCTACTGGGGCCCGACCGTCGGGTTCTACGGCGGGATCAATTACGGCTATGGCTACGGAGGCCACGGCTACTACGGTGGCGAATGGGTTGGTAATGCGTTCCGCTATAACACGGCCGTGACACGAGTGGACACGCGCGTGATTCGCAACACCTACGTCAACAGAAACGTCGTCACCACGACCAGCACCCGCGCCAGTTTTAACGGCCCGGGCGGCGTCACCGCGAGGGCCACTGCGCAGGAACAAGCCGCCGCGAAGGCGGAGCGCATCCCGGCAACCGCGGCACAGCAGTCACGCGTCGAAGCGGCGAAAAAGGATCCCGCTTTGCATGTTGCTAACAATCACGGCAAGCCCAAGGCCGAAGCAGTCAAGGCATTCGACCGCAACAGCGGCACGCAAGCTGTCGCCGGCAAGGCGAAGGGCGGAGCCGCTCCGGAAGCTCAGGGTAACTCCGCATTCGGCCAGAAACAGGGCAATGCAGCCACCCGGACGACGGGCTCACAAAACAACGCCTACGGCAAGGCGCAATCGGCTGAAGCACGTTCGCGCGCGGCAGCGAAAGCTGCTCGGACTAACGAAGCAGCGGCACCGCGCGCCCCTAAAGCAGAGCGGATGAAACCCAATAGCCACGCCAACAATGCGGCGATTGCTCCGCGCGCTCCGCAGGGTGCGCAAAGAGTGTCCAATCGACCGCAGCCAGCGTCGAACCGGCGAGCGGCACCCGCAGTAAATGAGCGGGCCAAAGGGCAGAACGCGCAGCCGGACAAAAAGAAGAAAAAGTCCGGGAACGAAGCGCCAGGCCGCGGTTAGTAGCAGGCGGCGCGCAACGCGCGCGATGCTTTAGCGCAGATCCGGCAGCTGGTGTGTTTTGCTGTGTCGCGCCCGCGCGTACGGCCGAGCGCGAGCGGCGGCGGTATTGGGACTGCGTGCTTGCGCGATCCGCTCGCACCGTGGCGATCACCGCTCACAGATCAGTGATCCACTAATCACTAATCACCAGTCACCGATCACTAAAACTACTGCCGGTGCCAGGGGCTAAGGACATTTTTCTTACGGTCTTTGCAGGTGTCGCTGACGAGAGTAAAGGTGAGGTCGTTGCCTTTGCGGCTGAACTTGTAAACGCCCTGGCCTTCGCAGCCCTTGGGAATTTTGCCTTCATTGCCCGTGATCGTGAAGGTGTCGCCCTTAATGGCATACGTGCCGCGGATATCGGTTTTGCCCTTGCCGTACCGGTCGACCTCGAATGTGTTATCGGGCTTGATTGCCCAGACGGTGCCGAGCGAGTTGGTCCAGGTGCCGGCCACAGATTTGGCACCCATACCGGGCATGTTCGCGCACCCGCATAGCGCGGCGAAAGAGACACCAGCCAAAATGTAACGCAGATATGTTTTCATGGCGCGATGTTCTTCGATGCCGCGCGAAGGTCAAGCCGGATCGACATACGGAAGTAAAGCGTCTCGCTTTACTTGGACGCGATGCGTCTCGCTTCGCGCGGGAGATTATGTTGAGCGGGGACGCTCAACTGCCGAGTCCGGCGAGGCGCCGGACTTCCGAATCGAATGCTCAAATTTGGGCGTGAACAATCGACAAATACCGGTTCGCCCCATCCAGCGGCTAGCTTGCTCTATCCCGTGAAATATTTCGCGGTGAGGGATTGCGCGCCAGCGCCTAGCGCACTGGCCGCTGCTTTGCTTGCCAGCAGTTCTCGCAACAAAGATATCGCTTCGTTTTTCTCCGTCTCCGGCACATTGGCTTGATTGATCGCAGTGATCACTTTCTCCAGTGCGTCCGTGATCACCTGCTGCTGCGGAGTGCTCGTTGCGATCGGCACTTGTTGCTGCCGGGGAACGGTGGTCCGTCGGCTCTCATCGATGGAGATCGAAATCGGGGGCGCGACGCCAGCTTCGAGCACTTTGACTCCGGAGTCGTTTATCTTAGCAAAGCCGGACAACACACCCATCCCGCTCTCATCTTTAAGCGGGGTCCAGTCGATGAGGCGATATTCTGAAAGCTGGGCCACGGCGCGCATCCAGTCGCGGCGATTTATACCTCCTGGCGGCGGCGTCGCCTGCTCAGCATGGCCGAACGGAATGAAACCTTCGTTTCGACGTTCGTAGAGAAGCTGCAGCAGGCGTCCTCTGACGACAGAGTCCTTCATAAACGTTGCCAATATGCTCTGCAGGCCGAGCACCGACAACTCATCTTGTCGGATACAGAATGGGATCGCGTCTAAACTCCGAAAGCATTCGCGAGCCAAATCGCGACGCGATTCCAGTGATTGACTTTTATCGACACCAACGCACGCTGCGACGCTTTCACGTATCTAAGATCGACAATGTGGCGGCGCGGTTACGGCTTGGTGTGCACCGTAATGGTGTCGTTATGAAACGAGCAGAGCTCGCGCAGCCGATACCAGCCGCCGGTGCCCTTGGCTGTTTCGGCGACGCTTTTTACTTCGCTCGCCGCGTAGTCCTGGAAGTTTTTGTAGTGCGAGATGGAAAGGAAACGCCACGCGCCGCCTTCCAAATGCTGTAGCACCACCGTGCCGACTGCGAGATCGCCTGAAGCTGACGGCGGTTCAGCGAGGAATTTGTCAAGCGCGTCGTCTTGCCCGGGGATCGGACGATAAACCGAGACGACGTAAACGTCTTCGTTGCTCTTGGGTTTTCCCGATTCGTCGAGCCCCATGGCCTTGGCGAAATCAGGCCAGGCCGGGCCGTTGACGAAGGTGTCGTCGTGCCAATCCATCAGTGGCCGCATCGTCGCGCCCTGCGGGTTGCCGGTCGCTTCGACCGTAGCCTTGGTGCCGAGGTGTTGAATGCCGACGTAATCCCACGGCGCACCGGCTTCGTGGCGCAAACCGAGATTGTGGCCGGGCATGGGACCGCTGGCGGCTGCTTTCTTCATTGCGTCTTCCAGCGCGCTCGCTTTGCCCGTGGCCGCGTGCACGAAAATCACGTGGTAAACCTCAGGCCGCGGCGCGGGTGCGCTTGCCGCCGGCGAACCGGTGGCTGCCGGCGATTCTTGGCCACGGCTGAGACTGACCGAACAGATGACCGCGATGGCTGCGGTCGCGAATGATAACTTTGTCATCGGACTCCTTTATGCGTTGAGCCCGTTCGACCCCCATCGCCCTCGCCGAACGTGCGAATGTTTTGATTGTGTGCGGATGGGGGCCCGCGCGCGCCAATCGGGATAGCGACCTGGCTGTGGGCAGTCAATGCTTTTCCAAGCGTAAAATCCTGAGTCGCCGCGATGATTTAATCAGAACCGCAGCACGAATAACCGATGATACGCCGACAGGGTCTATCGACAGCGACGAGGCTATTGAACAGGCCGGCCGGGAAATCGTTTACTTGCAAACAGTTTTTGTAAAACATAGTATTACGCCATGACCAAGACGGTTTCCAAGATCGGCAACTCGCAGGGGATCATTTTTGACACGGCGCTGATGGATTTGGCCCGGATCAAAGTGGGCGACAAATTAACTGTAACCGTGCACGAGGGCGGCTCGATCGTTCTGACTCCAGTGAACCCGACTTTGGATCCGGCCAAGGCCGCCGCTACGGCCAAGCGATTGATCCACAAAAACGCGCGGTTGTTTAAACGGCTCGCGTGAGCAAATCGCTCGCGCATCTGACGGTCGCGGCGGTCAAGGCGATCCACGCGGAAGTGCTCGCCGCGCATGGCGGTTCGCCCGGTATCCGCGACGCAAACCTTCTCGAATCGGCAGTCGCTGCCCCGCAAGCGACCATGATGGGCCAGCCGCTGATCTTCGATCCAGTCGAGATAGCGGCGGCTTACCTATTTTACATCTGCCGAAATCATCCGTTCGTCGATGGAAACAAGCGCACAGCGCTGGCGTCGTGCTTGGTCTTCCTCAAGGCGAACGGATTATTGCGATCGGAAAAATTGCAGATGCATGAGTGGGAAAAATTTGTGGTCGATGTGGCGGCGAGCCGGCTGGATCGCGACCAAACCACTGCCCGTCTGCGCAAATTGCTGAAGAGAAAGTCTAAAGGTTAAAAGTGGAACGCAGGGATCGCTTTTGGTTAACTGACCGATAATGGAACCGGCGGAAGCTCTCGGCGTCGCGGCGCAGGTAGCAGTGACCCTCGCCGGCTTTGCCGGTGTAGTGGTGGTTTTTCGGCCGCAGGCAGTGCATCAATGGTCGACTCTCGACCGGTTCCGCCTCCGATTGCTCCTGAGCAGTTCGATCTTCCCGCTCGGCTACGCATTGTTTGCGATGTTGCTGCTCACGATGATACCGCCACCGCCACAAATCTGGCGTTGGTGCAGCGCGCTCGCGGCCATTGGTTCCGTTGCGGGCGGAATCACGACTCTCATTGCCATGCGCAAAATTAGCCAGGCCGAACTCGAAGGCACTACGAGAACCCTGTTCTACCCCGTCGCTGTCATCGGAACGGCGGCGATTTTACTGCAATTCTACAACTTCTCGGTGCTAAATCGGTTTTGGCCGTTCTTCTTCGCCATTGTCGTACACATCATTGCCGCGATGTTGCAGTTCATGCGCATCGTCCTTCTGCCGCCGGACACGATCGTTCCAAAGTAGAAATTGGAAGAAGACAAAGGCAATTGAAGTCGACCGAACGTCAATCTGTAGCGGGAACAAAACGCGAAACAACTTGGAACCGGCTACGAACAGATCACTATTAACGCAATGGGAAACAGTAAAGGCAGAGATAACGCCAGGAAACGCGCGCGCCGCCGGAAGAAGACGGAGCGGCTCGCCCTCGCCAAGCGCAAACAGAAGGCGGCGACGGCGAAGACGCCGGGTTAATCATTATTGATTATAGGATGCGAACTGCGAAATGCAGAACGCCGACGGTGAGTTAAAGGCCTAACAAGACGCTGATCCGGGCGATGTAGGCCGCGCGCGGAACATGCAGCTCGGTCAACGCTTTCTCGATATCTGCCTCGGTGAGATGGCGTCTGCGCACCACCGAAAGAATGGCATTGGCGACCTCTGCGTCGCGAACGATTTGCTGAAACTTAATTTGATGCATTTGACAAGGGGCTAACTTCCACGGGACGAGGCGAGATCGAAGATGGCATTGGTAAGGCTAGCGTCCCGCGCGGGGAAGAATGGGCGTGATTGCGAAAAAGATGATCGGGATCGTGGCGACGGCCGCGGCGGCAACGATCGTCACAATATTCATGGCTGCGACCAAGGCGGAATCAACCAGGCGCGATGACAAAACGAACGTTCCGGCCAGGAGAAGAATGCCAAGTGCTGAAGTCTCGGCGATGATAAATCGGATAAGCTTGGCGCGGCGTCGCCGGAACAACCGCGAGTTCCCGTTTTGATCTGACATGTCGATGTTAAAGAGCGCGTTATCGGCGTTAGCGGCCATTGTCGGGGTGAAAGCGCCGTGAGACGTGTGAGTCGGCGAAGGTCCTTCGGCGAACGTCGGGCAGCTGAATTCTCGACTCTGCTGCGAAGCGCCGGAAAAGGGTAGACCGGCGCTTTGCCGTCCGGTGGTGCGCGAGGTAAAGCGCGCCGCTCTGCGATAATGTTGGTTCCATGATTTCGCTCCGGTAAAAGTGCGGCCCGGCAGGGACGGACTTGCGAGAAGGTCGACCAATCTACAGCACAAACGCGCGTTACCTAATGTTATTCCTCCGCGAACAATCTTTTACTTTCTCGAAAAGGACTGCGCTTTCCCCGTTTGGGAGTAGCATCAGCGAGAACTGAACCCGCGATGCAAAAGAGAGATTCAGCCAAAACCCAACGCGCTCGCCTGCTGGTCTTGGTTGATGAATCGAACGTCGGCGGTTCCGTGCGCACGGCAGGGCGCGGTCTTGATTGGCTGAAGCTGCGTGATTTTCTGGCCGGGCCCCGCACAGGGCGCGACCTGATCGAGATGGTGGTGTATGCCGGGCTGCCGCCGGCAATTCCCGCCTGGCAAGAGGAGCGGGACAAGAAGAACAAGTTCGTCCAGTGGCTGCGCTCGAACGGATTCATGGTCGTGACCAAAGATGGGTCGCCGGCCGAAGAAGGTCATTACAAAGCGAACGTAGACGTGATGATGGCGATCGACGCGATGGAGCTTTCCATCGCGATGCGACCTGATGTTGTCATTCTCGTAACAGGCGACGCGGATTTCGCTTATCTCGCGACACAACTACGGCGACACGGAATTCGCGTCGAAGTCGCGTCGGTCGCGGCAATTCTGGGGCACACACTGCGAGCGGCCGCGAACGAAGTGATCGACCTGGCGCCGCTCTTTCGGACGTTCGAGATGATGAAGATTGCGGAGCCAACGCCGGCCCGGGCCTTACCGCCGCCGCCGCAACAGCAGCAACAACGCAGAAGACGGCCACGCTTCCGTTCTGGACAGGGAACTACGACGTAGAACTTGAACCGGAGAGCGGTTGAACAGGCAACGACTCGCCGGGAACGACAATGCTATGGCCAGCTGAGATCATATCGGCCGCGCTGCTTCGCCCGCGGTGCGACCGCAACGGCGCAGATCGTCGTGGACCCCTTTCCTGGACTTCGAAGCGTCGTATTGGCTTGACGTCAATAGGACGTCAGGTCAGCCGATTGACGAGATTGACCGGGTAGCTCGCTGAGGCCGGCCGATGCCTTTGCACAGCCGTAGAAATCGCGCGCGTCGTTGCTCCCGAGCCAGTGTTGTCTCGGGCATCCAAAGTCGAAATGGGGCGCGTTGGAACGCCCGCCGAATGCTTCTCATCCGCTACTATGGCACAATTTAGTCAAATCGCGGCACGATATCGCTTTGAGCAAGCAAAACTCAGAGCCCGGACGTTTGGCACGTGAGATTTTGAACAACTCTACCACCCGCACCGTCTATGCTGGCACTATGACTAAACTCATTGCGTTAGTAACGGCCGGTGTGTTTGCGGCGAGCGTCGCGTTCGCGGGCGAACACGGCGCCTGCACCAAGCAGGCCGGCAACAAGGAGAACATGGTGGCATGCCAGGTGTCGCTGGCCAACCTCAACCTGACCCCGGAGCAGAAGAGCAAAATGGATTCGCTGATGGAGGAGCATCATAAGGAAGGCTGCACCGCGGAGAGCGAGGCCAAGTACATGAAAGAGGCCAAGAAAATCCTGACCAAGGAGCAGTACGCCACGTTCAAGGCCGAGTGTAAGAAGGGCGAAAAGGAAAAGACCGAGGCCTAAGGGCGAACGCGTAAAATCAATCGATTGCGCGCCGGGAATGTTTCCCGGCGCGTTTCGTTTGTACGAGTCCGCCGATAGCGGGTAGCGGAGCCCGGAAAGCGGAAAGAGCGACCAGCAAGAATCGGGTTGAAAGACAAAAGCTGAAGCGCTGAAAGTCTGAAAAATGGAAATGAGTGCGAACACGTCGGGCGATTATGTGCTAGGCACGCATGAGGAGGAGCTGGCGCGGCTCGGTTTACAGCACCGCGTCTGGCGGCCGGTGGTGCTCGAGTGCTGGCAGAGGGCCGGCATCACTGTTGGTAGCCGGGTGCTCGACGTCGGCGCCGGTCCCGGCTATGGGACTGTCGATCTTGCCGAGATCATCGGGCCGACTGGTCACGTCGATGCCGTTGAACGATCTACCAATTTCGTGAACGCGATCAGAGCGACCTGCCGGGCACGAGCGCTCAGCAACGTGCAGGTGCACGAGCTCGACCTGATGGTGGAGGATTTACCGAGTGGCCCGTACGATTTCACCTGGTGCCGTTGGGTGCTCTGTTTTGTTTCCAATCCGGATTTGCTCGTGCGCAGAATCGCCGCGGTGACGCGGACCGGCGGGCGGGCGATCTTTCACGAATACGGGCATTACACAACGTGGCGCTTCTTTCCGCATCGGCCGGCGTTGGAAGAGTTCGTTGGGCATGTCGTCGCCACGTGGCGACAATCCGGTGGTGAACCCGATACCGGTTTAATGTTGCCGGAGTGGTTGAACGAAAATGGATTCAGCGTGCTTTCGGTTGAGCCGCGGATCTTTTGTGTGCGGCCGAACGATTACATGTGGCAGTGGCCGGCGCAGTTCATCGACGTGCACCTCGGCCGATTGCAGGAGCTCGGCCGAATCAATAAGAGCTTTGCCGCAAAAGTGCGCGCTGAATTAGCCGCAGCGGAAAAAGGTGACGCGTCATTCCTGATCACACCATTGGTGCTCGAGATAATCGCTGAGCGAGTTAGAAAGTAGAAACGCCGAGAAGAAGTTGATATCGGAAAGCGGATACCGGATACCGGAAGACGATAGGTCCGCGGAAAACGCTCAACGTTAACGTTCAAGTTAAGATGAAAGATCTGACGCAAGGATCGGTGACCAAGCATTTGCTGCACATGTCAGCGTTCATGGCGGTGAGCATGTTGGCGCAGACGTTGTATTTGCTGGCGGACCTGTTTTGGGTGGGACGCTTGGGAAAGGAAGCGATCGCCGCCGTGGGCGTAGCGGGCAACCTGATGATGATTGTGCTCGCGCTGACGCAGATGCTCGGTGTCGGGACAACGGCGCTGATCTCACAAGCAGCCGGACGAAAAGATCAGACGCACGCCGAAGTCGTGTTCAACCAGGCGTGCATGATGTCGATCTTGATCGCGGCAGCGCTTGGCCTTCTCGGGTTTTTAACGATGGACATTTACGCCAATTCGCTCAGCGCAGACGGGACAACGGCGAGGCTGGCAAAGGCGTACCTGTGGTGGTTTTTGCCCGCGCTCTTGCTCCAATTTCCCCTCGTCGCGATGAGCTCGGCGCTGCGCGCGACTGGGATCGTGCGGGCGCCAGTCATGTTTCAGGTGTTGACGGTCGTGCTTAACATGGTGCTGGCGCCGTTCCTGATTTTCGGAATCGGCCCATGGCCAAGGCTCGGCGTAAGCGGAGCGGCGCTCGCGACGTTCATCTCGATTCTCGTCGGCAACGTGCTCATCATTTTTTATTTCGAGAAAAAATATCGTTACCTGCGGTTCCGTTTCCCGCTTTTTCGTCCGCAAGCAAAAATTTGGAGCGCGATGTTGCGGATCGGCGTGCCGGCCGGCGCGGAGTTCATCCTGCTCTTTTTCTATATCGTGCTCGTTTACGCGATCATCCGCGGGTTCGGTCCGGCAGCACAAGCGGGCTTTGGCGTGGGCGCGCGGGTGATGCAGGCGCTGTTCTTACCGGTGGTGGCGCTTAGTTTCGCCGTGTCACCGGTGGTGGGACAAAACTTCGGTGGACGCCGCGCGGATCGGGTGCGGCAATCAGTTTACTCCGGGCTGGGCATTGCGACGGTGCTGATGGTGGTGCTGGCGTTGATCACATGGGCGGCGCCGGAAGTGATGATCCGCTTTTTCTCCAAAGACGCGCGGGTGATTGCGTTCGGGAGCGATTATCTGCGCATCGTTTCATTCAATTTCGTTGCGGCGGGAATTGTCTTCACGAGCTCGAGCATGTTCCAGGGCCTCGGTAACACGGTGCCGCCGTTGCTGAGCTCGGCGACGCGGCTCATCCTGTTCGCGTTGCCGGCCGTGCTCATTTCACGCGCATCGGGATTCGATATCCGGCACGTCTGGTATCTGTCGGTCGGCTCGCAAGTTCTACAGGCGTGCATCAATCTCGTGCTGCTCCGACGCGAACTGCATCACAAGCTGCGCTTCGCAGAAGGCGAAGGGTTTATTCCGGCGAGCGCGACCGCGTCGTAAAACAACATGCGGTTAACGGTTTGGATTAGTCTGCGGCGCCAACGTGGAATGCACCAGGAATCGGAGGCTTCCGAACTTTTGCTGTCGCGTGTTTTTTCGAGCTTTGGTTATGATGCGGTGATGAAACTGAAGGTGACCGTGTTGCTGAGCTTATTGTTTATTTTGCTGCCGTCAGTTGCTGTCCGCGCGCAGACGAAAAGTTCGGCCTCAGCCAAACCGGTCCGCGAAACCGCAGCGGAGAGTGACATCCGGAAATGGCTGGACGATTGGACAAAGGCGTTCGCGCGGAAAGATGTGGACGCGGTGATCGCGTTGTATGCCGATGATGTGATTGCTTACGACGTTGTGCCGCCGCTGCAGTACGTCGGGAAAGAAGCGTATCGCGCGGATTATCAACAGTTCTTCGGCCAGTATCAAAGCGATCTGCACGTTGAAGTTCGCGACCTGCACATCGGGGTGCGTGGCGATTTCGCCTACGCCGCCGGGCTCGAGCTGATCGGCGGCACGTTGAAGAACGGGCAGAAATCAGATGTCTGGGTCCGGTTCACGTCGCTCTTCCGCAAAGTGAAAGGACGCTGGCTCGATTTTCACGATCACGTTTCGGTGCCGGCGGATTTCGACACTGGCAAGGCGTTGCTCGACCTCAAGCCATAAACATTCGCGCGCACGTCTCGAAGGTCAGGGTGTGAAATTCGCAGAAAGGCGTGCATGATTTGAAACTGATCACGTGGCCGCTAGGGTGTCGCGTAATGATGCGATTGGTTTTTATTTGCGCTGCGTTGTCGATCTTCGGGGGCGCGGCGTTTGGCGCGGGCGAGTATCAGCGCACCAAGGACAGGAAAACGCTGATCTGGAATGCTGATCCAAAGTCGGACGATAGCGCGAGCTGGTGGGGCGAGCGCGATAAGGACGGTTACGCCAAGGGCGTGGGCGAACTGACGTGGTATACGGCGCAAGGCACCGTTTACGCGCGCTATTACGGCAACATGGTGCACGGCAAATTTGATGGACCGGTCAATGTCCACGTAAAGGGAAGAACCGCGCACGCGTTCTTCAGCGGAGGAAAACGGATGACCAGCTGGGCGCGCGGGCCTGCGTCGTCGCGATTCGCGACCGATTGGCGATCGGCACTCGCGAGAGAGAAAGCTGAGGCAGCTCCGGCAACTTCGCCGCCACCAACAAGCACCGAGCCTGTATCCGCTTCGGAGGAGCTACGGGGCAGTGCGCAGCAGACGCAAGAAAGCCCAGCCGAAGGACCGACAGGAGAAGCGGCAAGTAAGAAGGAAGATTTAGCAAAGGCGAAGTTCGCCCCAGCGGAGCTGCCCGCACGCGGAGAAGAAGGCGCAACGAAAGCAGAAGAGAACGTTCAACCTCCAACGCCCAACCCG
>DASTDG010000270.1:0-2977 GCA_035710475.1 Chthoniobacterales bacterium
GGCTCGGTAAGCACGCGGCCCTTGCTCGATAGCAATAGTCTCTAACTGAGGCGGCGTTAAGACGCCCGCGTTCACCAGTGGGACGATTTCTCGCAGGACAGCCGCGCTCTCAGAGAACGAAAGCTTCAAAGTGTCAACGCCGATCAGTCGTGCTTCACGATGATAAAAGTCCAACAAATTGAACGAAACTCTCGGCTCGATGGATGCGATTACTACGTGGCGACCGCGATGAGCCAGACATTGGTTGACCGATTCAAAGGAGGATCCTCCCACTGCATCAAGAATGACGTCCGCTCCCTTGCCTTGCGTGATTTCGAAAAGACCTTGAGGCAAGGGTTCCTTTTCCAGAACAAGCCAATCATCGGAAGGGACGCCAGCAGTCCTAGTGCGATCGGCCTCTTTTCTGAGAACGCCGACAACTCTTTTGGCGCCGATATGCTTCGCGACCTTCACCGCCGCAGATCCGACCGCGCCCGTCGCTCCGAGCACGAGGACAATATCATTGGGGGACACGCGACCCGCCGTGACAAGCGCGCTCCATGCAGTCAGATACCCAAGACCTAAAGCAGCACCTTGTTCAAAACTGAGTTGCACGGGTTTCTCAACCAACGCCTCGACCGGCACAGATACAAACTCTGCATGTGAACCATTCCGCCCAAACCCAAGATCTCCACCGGTTCCAAAAATTTCTTTGCCTTTCCATGTCGCTGGACCTTCAACGACGATGCCGGCGAAATCCCTCCCCGGCACTCGAGGAACCGTCGTCTCTGAAATCTTTCCGAGCACGCTCTTTGGGTCGCTTGGGTTGATTGCGGCGGCGCGTACCCGAACCAGAGCTTCATTACCATGAGCGTCGATTCGCGGGACTTCGATGTCCTCAACCCGCAGATTCGCAAGCGATCCAGTATCGCGAAAGTACAGCGCCTTCATGCTGGTCGTGAATCCGCATGCACCATTTCAGGGCGAGACTTCGAAGTCGAATCCTTCTGCACCTCTTCCGCCGTCAATCCGATAGTTATTCACCTGTCACGACACTAGTAGCCGTCATGCGGCGACTGCGTATGCGCACTCGCGATGAGCTGTCCCACAGCAAACTTGCGGTGGTGGCTAGTAGCGTTCCGCGGCGAAGACAGATTCTGGATCGGAGCCGGAAACTTTGCCGACCGCAATCCAGCCGAATCGGCTGACAAGCGCGCCGATTAAGAACGAAATGGCGGCGAATGGAATAAGGCCGCCCAGGCGGAACACGATTGCGAGCGGTCCGTTCAAAACTTCGCCAATCCGAATAAGCCAGCCCGAGCCATGTTCGTGGATCGCGCGATCAGCGGCGCCGTGTTTGTCGACACTGAGCCAGATCAACAATGCTGTTTCAACCGCAGCCGCATAAAATCCGAGGAAGTTGAGCTCGGGAATTCGGTGGCCAAGCAATTCCAAAACTGCCGCCGCAGATCCCAAGCCTGCGGTTCCGAAATGGATCGGCAGCAGTGTGCGATGCAAAAACCACGCCGGAATCGCGGTCGCCCCGATCAGCACGCCTGTGTAAGTCGCGAGCAAAGTTCCGAAGATGGCCGAACCAAAAATAAAGATGCCGGCAGCGAGGCGCAGCAGTTGATCGAGCGTGCCAGGGAAAATCTGGCGAGCGTGCAGCTCGAGCGCGATCAAACCTGGAACGGCACATGCGCCGAACGCGCTGAGAATCCAGGCACCCATCGACATGGCCGATCGATGCTTAAAAACGCGCAGCATGTTGAGGAAGAGATGGGGGCGACCCAGATCCATGATCAACAGAATGGGTGAAAGAATCGCTCCAGCGATGGCCGCGAGCCACATGGCCGCGCGCGCAAGATCGACATGGTGAAAGATAACGGCGCCGCTTGCGATCACCGCGGACATCCCGGCAATTCCACCGAAGAAAAAGTAGAGCGGAACCTGCCAGGTCCAAACCGGCGGTTTGACCACCGGCTGGCCATAGTAGCCGGGTTTTCGCGGTATTGGCCCACCGACAACATCGACACCGCGACCGGGGACAACACCTTCCTGCCACGCTTTCTCGCGCAGTTGTTCAAGTCGTTGTTCGTTAGGCATAGCGGAGGATTGGAGAGCGCACGCGTCTCGCGTGCTGGCGATGGCGCCCTCGCCATCGCAAACTTTTTTCTTCCAGAGCATTGCGGCGGGGTCGCCGCAATGGGCACGCGAGGGCGCGCGCGCTCCCCAGAGATCGTGCTTGCTCGCGTAGCTCTTCGAGCCGCTTTTCAGATGGCGAATCAGTTGTCATGAGAAAAACGCAAACGCCATCAGCGTCACGATGATTGATGCGATCGCCGTCGCGAATGCGGAAGTCCACGCGGATTTGAGATAGATCGTTGGAATCTGCGGCTTCGGCGGAAGTCCGTAAGCCTCGGGTTCGCCGAGAATCAAAAAGAATGCGTGAATGCCGTGGACGGACGTTTCGGTCGGATCGTAAAGTTGCGCGTCGCGGTAACCGCTTTGTTGTAATTGCTGAACGCGCTCGGCGCCGCGCGCGCGCAGGTCATCCAATCGGCCGAATACAATCGACTCGGTCGGGCAAACTTTGGCGCAGGCCGGGACGAGGCCGCTCTTTTGTCGATCGTAACAAAACGTGCATTTAAATGCACCGCCCGCATCCGGCAGCGGCGATGGTCGTCGATCAATTACGCCGAAGGGACACGAGACAACGCAATAACCGCAGCCATTGCAAACATCGTTCTGCACCAACACCGAACCGACTTCAGTGCGCACGATCGACCCGGTAGGGCACGCTTCGAGACAACCGGCTTCCTCACAATGTTTGCAAACGTCGGACAGGAAAACCCAACGGAACGGATCCTGGTCTATCGACATCGGTCCGGCCACTTGATCTCCTTTCGCGCGGTCTTGTTCCAGAAACATCACGTGCCGCCACGTCGATGCACCAAGGTGGCCGGTGTTGTCGTAAGAATTTCCCGACCATGTGAAT